>NZ_JBNDHY010000016.1:0-44832 GCF_056755315.1 Monashia sp. HAY1-2A | reverse complement strand
ACACTCTCTCCCTCGTCGGCAGCGTCAGATGTGTATAAGAGACAGACGGGCGGGTGGGCATGGGGCTCCCTCCATCGGGTGGTCCTTCACCCGAGCAGACACGTCGGGGCGACGAACCGTTGCACGCCCCGGGTGCCCGGCCCTAGACCGCCGGGGGCGGCGGTCCGGGCTGCGGCGGCCGGTCGGGCGGGGCCGGCGACGGGTGCAGACCGACGATGCCGGCCTCGGCGAGGATGGCCCGCCCCTGCTGGGCGAACTTGTGCTCGCAGAACACCTCGTACTTCGTGGCGACGACCTGGCTCACCGAGGAGAAGTCGCGTGCTCCGCGCGTGAACGAGTAGCCGACGAGGGACCAGATCAGCCCGAACCCTGCGCCGTAGACGACGGTCAGCAGCAGGATGCTCGTCGGGTTGGAGGTCTGGGTGAAGAGCATGAGGATCAGACCGACGAACAGGCCGAGCCAGATGCCCGACAGCAGTCCGCCGAGCGCCACGCGGCCCCACGTGAGCCGTGCGGTGACCCGTTCGAGCTGCTTGAGCTCGGTGCCGACGATGAGGCAGTTCTCGACCGGGAACTCCTTGTCGGACAAGGTGTCCACGGCCTTCTGGGCATCCTCGTACTTGTCGAAGAT
The DNA here is from genome assembly GCF_056755315.1 of Monashia sp. HAY1-2A. NCBI lineage: Bacteria > Bacillati > Actinomycetota > Actinomycetes > Micrococcales > Intrasporangiaceae > Intrasporangium > Monashia sp. HAY1-2A. The sequence goes on along the minus strand of NZ_JBNDHY010000016.1, from coordinate 44,201 downwards.
GCCGAGTGACAGGGGGTAGTCGAGGGACAGAGTCGCGAATCCCGGCCGTCGCCCCGGACCCTTCGGTTGCAGGCTCATGCCCTCATCCTCGCACTCCGGCCGTCCCCGACCCGGGACCGGGAGACGTCGACCTCAGCCGCGGAGGCGGTACTCCTCGAGGAGGCGGCGCCCGATGATCATCCGCTGGATGTCGGCGGTCCCCTCCCCGATGAGCAGCATCGGCGCCTCCCGGTAGAGCCGCTCGATCTCGTACTCCTTGGAGTAGCCGTACCCGCCGTGGATCCGGAACGCGTCCTCGACGACCTGGGCGCAGTTCTCCGAGGCCAGGTACTTGGCCATCCCCGCCTCGAGGTCGTTGCGCTGCCCCGAGTCCTTCGTCCGGGCAGCCTTGACCATCATCGCGTGCGCCGCCTCCACCTTGACCGCCATGTCGGCCAACCGGAACAGCACCGCCTGGTGCTCGACGATCTTCTTGCCGAAGGTCTCCCGCTGCTGCGCGTACGCCACCGCCAGCTCGAACGCCCGCCGCGCCACCCCACAGCCCCGCGCGGCCACGTTGACCCGGCCCACCTCGACCCCGTCCATCATCTGGTAGAAACCCCGCCCCGGCTCGCCGCCGAGGACCTGGGCGTCGGTGCTGCGGTGCCCGTCCAGGAGCAGCTCGGTCGTGTCGACGCCCTTGTAGCCCATCTTCTCGATCTTGCCCGGCACCGTGATCCCCTGGGCCGTCTGGCCGAACCCGGGCTCCTTCTCCACCAGGAACGTCGTCATGTTCCGGTACACCGACTCCGCACCCGTGTCGGTCTTGACCAGCACCGCCACGAGGTTGGCCGACCCACCGTTGGTCAACCACATCTTCTGACCGGTGATCGACCACCCACCGTCGTCCTCGCGCACCGCCTTGGTCTTGATCGCCGACACGTCCGAGCCGCAGCCCGGCTCGCTCATCGAGAACGCCCCCCGCACCTCACCGGTGGCCATCCGGGGCAGGTAGCGCCGCTTCTGCTCCTCGGTGCCGTGCTGCAGGATCATGTACGCCACGATGAAGTGGGTGTTGATGATCCCGCTGACACTCATCCAGCCCCGGGCGATCTCCTCGACGCACAACGCGTACGTCAGCAGCGACTCCCCCAGCCCGCCGTACTCCTCCGGGATCATCAACCCGAAGATGCCCATCTGCTTCATGCCCTCGACGATCTCGCTCGGGTACTCGTCGCGGTGCTCCAGCTCGGTGGCCACCGGCAGGATCTGCTCCTCGACGAACTCACGCACGAGCTTGACCAGCTCGATCTGCTCCTCGGACAGGCCATCGGTCTGCTGCAGTCGGGACATGCTCGAATCGCCACCTTGCGTCTGGGCTGGACTGTGCCGGGACCTGCCGGGTCGGTGACGACCGGCCGGGTTCGGCTGCGACCGAGTATGCCGCCGGGCTCGTCGGCCGGGCAGGGCCCTCGCCTGTGAGGGTCGACACCTGTGGTCTCGGTCACCGGCGACCCGGCATCACCAGGGCTGGCCGAAGGCCACCTTCTTCGAGGCGACCGGGCCCTCGAGCGTCGAACGCTGGCTGAAGTCACCGCTCTTGAGGCCCGACGTCACGTTGCGCAGGAGCTCGGTACGGGTTGCGGCCCGGTTGCCGGCGAGGGCCTTGAGGAACAGGTACGTGAAGGCGCCGTTGGACCGGCCGTCGAAGGTCGCGTCGGACGCCGTCTGGTCCGGCTTGCAGGCCGCGAAGAGTACCGGCTTGGCCCCGGCGCGACGGCCCTTGGTCAGCTCGACGAGGGCCTTGCGGTCGACGGTGCGCGGCGCCGTGACCGACCTGATCGAGCGCACCTGCTCCAGTCCGGCCGGCGTCGGCGGTGGCAGGAAGCGCGGTGCGCGCCCGAGGACGGCCGCCTGCATGATCTCCTCGAGGTCACGCAGGCCGGTGCCGCTGTGGCAGGTGTCGAGGAGCACCTCGAGCAGGACGCCCTGCGGAACCGAGGCGAACAGGTCGCGCAGCTCGTCGTCGACGATGACGGTGTCGCGGTCCCACTGGTTGCCCCGCTGGCGGATGTCGTGGCAGGCGAAGGCCTCGTCCAGGCCGTCGGGCTCGGCGTCGCCGCCGGGTTCGTTGGGCACCTGGGTCCCGTGGCTGGAGAAGGTGAAGACGAGGTGGTCGCCGGGCTTGGCCCGCCTCACCATGTCGGTGAGCGCGCTCATGATGTTCTTCTTCGTCGCGTCGGCGTCGGTGAGGACCGTCGTGCCGCGCTTGGTGAAGCCGAAGGCGCGCAGACCCGCCGCGACGTCGTTGGCGTCGTTGACGCAGCCGTTGAGCCAGCTCGTGCGCGGGAGCGACGCGAACTCGTTGATGCCGACGCAGAGGGCCTTGCGTGCCATGGCCGTTCCTTCCTTCTCGGGAGTCGGGGTCGTGTGCGGTCGGTGCTGTGGTGCGGTCGTGCCGCCGCGGAGGATCGAGGCGGTGGGGGCGAGTGTGATGCGGCTCAAGCGATCTCGAGCACGGCGTCGGGTCGGGCGTAGACGACGTAGGCGAGCCAGGTGGGATCGCCCGCCTCCCGGGCGGCGGTGCGGGCTGCGGCGCTGGCGCGCGCCATCGGGGTGCCTCGGAGCAGCTCGTCGTAGAGCGTCTCGACGAAGACCCGCGCCGGCTCCTCGTGCACGGACCACAGGCACGAGACGAACGCCGACGCGCCGGCGTCGAGGAAGGCCTTGGCGAAGCCGCCGACGGTCGTGAACAGCTCGCCGCCACGGCCGGTCTGGCAGGCGTTGAGGACGACGACCGGGCCGGGTCGGCCCGCAGCGGCCCAGGCGACGTTCTGCGACACGTCGGTCGAGCTCAGGAACTGCTGGAGCACCTCCTGCCCGCGGCGCCGCCCCTTGAGCAGCACCCGGGCGTCGGCGATGTCCGCGGCGTCGGCAGCGCCGTGGCCGGAGAAGTGGAGCAGGTCGAAGGTCCCACCCCGCAGCACCCTCTCCACGCCGCTCGGGGTGGCCGTGACCGGCCGCGCCCCGAAGCGTTCGTGCAGGTAGGCGGCCTCGAGCAGCCCCACGTCGTTGCGGAACATCGGGTCGGCGTACTCCGGGCAGATGGTGCGCGCCCTCCCGGCGCGCACGCGGATCCGCTGTGGCGGAAGGCTGCCGAGCTGCCAGCGCACGAGCCCGCCCTGGGCGAGGAACCGCGGCTCGACGCCGCGCTTGCCCCGGGGCGGCTTGAGGTGGAACAGCTCCCACGGCACGTACGGCTCGTCCGTGTAGACGAGGAGGTCGCTGACCCGGTCGCGGTTGGCCCAGAGGTAGGCCCGCATGTCCGCGGGGAAGAACTGCTCGAACAGCAACGAGCCGGTGTTCTGCAGCTGCTTGAGGCGGCGCGCCTCGCTGAGGTCGGGGTCGCGGATGACGCGCTCCACCTCGGCGATGCGCTCCCGGACGAAGTCGTCGCGACCGACGATCGGACCGGACTCGAACAGGTGCGGCTCCTCTCCGGGCACCAGCCGCACGGCATAGGAGTAGACGCGCTCACCGCTCGGCCGGCGGCACTCGACGATGTCGAGGCACGGCAGCCCGTCGAGCTCGGGAGCATCGATGCCGGGGTGCACGGTCGCGCTCACCGGTGGCGGCGTCACGACGGACGCGGCCCCAGCCTTCGCGTCGAGGGTCACGTTCGCCACGGGTACCCATCCCTGGCGCAGGACGACCGCGACCGAGACCGGCCCGTCTGCGAGGGGTCGCGCGGAGAAGGTCAGCTCGCTCGCCCAGTCGCCGCTCGGCAGGCCGAACACCTTCGCCTCGCGCTCGAGCACCTCGACGTTGTCCTTGCCGAGCACCTGCACCGACACCGGTCGCTCGGCGACGAGCTCGACGGTCTCGGTGACGCTCGCCGTGCCCTCGGTGGCGGTGAGCCGCCCGCGAGCGAGCCGCACGCGCACGGTGAAGGTCTGGCCCGGCGTCAGGAGCGAGGGCATCTCGGCGGCCAGGCCGGCGCGCGTCGTCGGCGCGGCGGCCGGTTCGGGGGCCGGCTGCGGGGTCCCGCGCCGGGCCGTGACGCGGCCGGCGGGCGCCGGTGGGAGGTCGCGCGGCCCGCCACCGGTGGGCTCCTCCGGCTCCGCGCCGACCTGAGGCGGCAGCGACGCCGGCGGCAGCGACGCCGGCGGCAGCGACGCCGGCGGCAGCGGCGTCGGCGGCAGCGACGCCGGCGGCAGGGACGCCGGCGGCAGGGACGTCGGCGGCAGGGACGCCGGCGGCAGGGGCGTCGGCGGCAGGGGCGCCTCCGACGGCAGCGCCTCCGACGGCATCGGCTCGGCACCGGCCGTCATCCAGTCCGGGAGCGACGCGTCGTCGCCGGCGCCGGCACCGAGCCCCAGCGGCAGCCACTGCGACAGTGCACCGATCACCTCGAGCTGGGCGAAGTAGTCGACGTGCGTGACCGTCCCGTTGGTGCCCAGGGCCAGGGTGTCGCGCACGTAGCCCCCGCTCGGTGGTCCGATGGCCGACATCGACGCGACGTCGACGACGAGGTCGTTGGGGCCGTGGAAGAGCCCGTCGACGAACCCCTCGGCGAGCACGGTGGCCAGCTCCTTGGGGAGCCGGGCCGGGGCGTCGTGGCCGTCGAGGGAGGCGTGGAAGTCGCTGCTGACGACGTACCAGCTCGTCCCCGGCCCGGGCTGACCCGGCTGGTCCGCGTTGAGGTCGGTGACGAAGGGCCCACCGGGCACCATGGCGGCCAGGCCCGGGACCGCGGCGTGGTCACCGCTCGCCGTGGCCGCGGTCGCGAGGACCTTGACGAGGCTGCCGACCGCCCGCACGACGCCGCCGACGACCGCCGCGAAGGGAGCCGCGCCCGGGACGAGCCCGAGCCCGCTCGCAGCGAGCGTGACGAGGTTGGTGTAGAGGTCGACGAGGTCGCGCCACCGGGCCGGGTCGGCCAGGTGCGTTCCACCGTGCGTCGAGGCGACGAACACGGCGGTGTCGACCGTTGCTCCCCAGCCGGACCCGGGCAGCACCGACTCGATGAACGACCGGGTCACGAGCCCGCCACGGCTGTGCGTCACGACGTCGAGGACGAGGTCGTCGCGCACCCCCGCGACGTGGAGCCGCTCGAGCAGGTCGCGGGCGTTCTGCTCCGGGTCGAGGCTCAGGGTGCGGTGGTCGTAACCGATGACGGCGTCGTAGGCCTCGACGAGGGTCCGCACGAATCCACCGGCCCCGGGGGCCAGCGACAACGCGCCGAAGGCCCCCGCGGTCGAGGAGAACGTCCCGTGGACGAGGAGCAGGACCCGCGCGGGCCGGTCGGTCGGGAGGGGGACGTCGGCCAGCGTCTCGACGGGGAGCCACGTCTCGACCGGCTCGTCGGTGACGTGGACGAGGCCGGTGCGGGCCCCGGTCTCGAGCCGGTCGACGAGCGTGTCGAGCAGCGGTGACGCGAACCGCAGGACGACCGCCTCCGCCGCCCCGTGCACGAGGTCACCGAGCAGGCCCCGGTCCGTGTTCCCGGGCGGTCCGAGGGCTCGGGTTCGGTCACCGCGAGCGGCCGGTCGGCGTCGGGACGGCGCGGACGGACGCGTCGGCTGCACGTCGATGCGGAAGCTGACCGTCCGCGAGCCGTCGCCCAGCCCTCGGGTGCGGCCCCTCGGCAGGTGCCAGGACCACACGCCGTCCCGCTCGACGAGGACGACGGCGTCCTGTTCCGGGGGCACGTCGACGTCGACCGCGACGGTCCCCACGCGGTTGGCCGCAGCGCTGCCCAGGCCACGAGAGGCCCTCGGGGAGAGGGCGATCCGCTCGACGACGTCGAACTGCTCGTCCTGGAGGGCGGCGAGGACGCCCTCCTTGCGCGCCTCGGCCGACGAGGGCAGCGGGAGGTCGCGGGTGCGGTCCGGCGCGGGCGTGGCGTCGTAGTCCCGGGGCGTGCGTACGCGCACCGCTCCCCCACCGAAGGACGCGGTCGGCATTCCTGGCTCACCTCCGAGACGGACCCTGCTCCTTGCCACGGTAGAGCGGCAGAGGGCGGCTCTGATACCGAAACGGCACAAGTCGTCCGGGAGGACCCGTGCGGGCCGGGTCGTGGGGCGCGTCGGCGCGTAAATCGGTTGCCGACGGCGCGCGCCCGCGCCACTCTCTACCAGAGCGGGCCGCACACGGCCGTCCGCACCGACCCAAGGAGGGTGACATGTCGATCACGGTCCCGGGCATGACCGCCCAGCTCACTTCTTCCTTGGAGTTTCCTTGTCTTTCAATGCTTTCCACGAGGACGAATACGAGGTATTCGACCCTCACCTGACCGACGGCCGCCTGTCCGACCTCGACGTCGAGCAGTACGCGGTCGACACCGACCCCGACGGTCCACCCGAAGGCGAGCGGTGGTCGTCGTGGGACGGTGCGACCCACGGTCCCAAGCCGCGCCCCGAGTGGGTCATCACCGACCTCGGAGCCGTGGAGTCCGACCTCGGCGTCCTCAAGACGGGCAAGGAGGCCGACGTCCACCTCGTCCGGCGGTGGGTGCCAGGCTCGCCTGACCGCGACGTGCTCATGGCCGGCAAGCGGTACCGGTCGAGCAGGAACCGGCTCTTCCACCGCGACGCCGGCTACCTCGAGGGCCGTCGGGTCCGCAAGTCGCGCGAGACGCGGGCCATCCGCACGCGTACCTCGTTCGGCAAGGAGCTCATCAGTGGGCTCTGGGCCTTCGCGGAGTTCGAGACGCTGGTCCGGCTCTGGCACGAGGGCCTGCCCGTGCCGTACCCGGTGCAGATGTCCGACGAGGAGATGCTGATGGAGTTCATCGGCACTCCCGACGGGCAGGCTGCGCCGCGGCTCGCGCAGACCCGTCCGGACCCGGAGCTGCTGCCCGGGCTCTTCGAGCAGCTGCGCGACGCGATGCTCCGGCTGGCCCAGCTGGGCTGGGCGCACGGCGACCTCTCGCCGTACAACGTCCTTCTCGACGGCGAGGGCGAGGCGGCCAGGCTCGTCATCATCGACTGGCCGCAGGTCGTCGACGTCATCGGCAACCCGCACGGGCCCGATTTCCTCGAGCGCGACGCGCGCAACATCGGGGACTGGTTCACGCGTCGTGGGTTCGAGGTCGACCACGGCCTCGTCTTCGGTGACCTCATGGCGGCCGCGACGTCACGGTGGTGACGCCGCGGACGACGGCTCGACGACGACGTCGTGGCAGGCGGGCGGGGACCACGCGTTCGTGGCGTGGTCCCCGCCCCGGGACGGTTTCGGCGTCAGGACGGGGGCTCGGACAGGAAGTCGGCCGGGTGGCCGAACTTCCCCGAGTGGACGAACTCCTCGAGCGGCAGGCGGGATCGAGGGAGCCGTGCCCGGGTGCGCACCCAGTCGGGCATCTCGTCGTCGACGCCCGACGGTGCCGGTAGGCCCAGGGCGATGCCCGTCGTGACGGCCCAGTGCCGCGGTACGGCGAACGCCTCGTTCGCGGCGCGGTGGTCGAAGCCGCCGAACTGGCGCACCTGCAACCCCATCGACCGGGCCTGCACGGTGATGTGGGCGACGGCCTGGCCGAGGTCGAACATCGCGTAGTCGCTGTAGGACACCTCGTGGTCCTCGTCGGTCGCCACCTGGTGCAGCGTGAAGACGATCGCCGACGCCGACGGGGCCCACACCCGGTTCGGGGCGCTCAGCACCTCGATCATCGCGGCGTGCGTCTCGTCCCCGCGGCGGCCGACGATGAAGCCCCAGGGCTGCGAGTTGCCCGCCGACGGCGCCCACCGGGCGGCCTCGAGGATGGCCCGCAGGGCCTCGGGGGACAGCTCGTGCTCGCGGTCGTAGACCATGACGCTCTCACGGTCGCGCAGCAACGGCGTCAGCACCTCCGGCTGCGCCGTCCCGGGCTGCGGCACGGGTCGCCCGGGCGTCACCGTCTCGTCGCTGTGCTGCTCGCTCACGCGTCCACCGTCCTCACGTCAGTCTCAACGACGCCGCGGGCCCGGACCTTCCCCGGACCGACCGTGACGCCGAGCACCCCGGACGGGAGGTCCCGACCGACGCAACCACCGCCTTCGGGTTCGCGTCAGTAGGCACGGCCGACGACGGCGAGCACTCCGTCCGCGCCCTCCGACGGTGGCACCGAGCCGTCGGGCATCGTCAGGCACCGCACGGTGACGGTCGATGCGGCCAGCCGCTCCTCGCCCTCGACCCCGAGCGTCGCCCACGGGATCGTCGCCCATCCGGTGCGGGCGGCCTCGGCGGCCTCCTCGATCGTCGTCACGGCGCTCGTGCGCGCGTCACGGTGCGCCAGGGCAGCCGCGTAGAGGGAGTCCTGGTCCTCGGCGAGGGCCGCCGTGACGGTCGGCACGAGGGCGCGCAGCGACACCGGCGCCTTCCCCCCGGCGATGCGGCGCACCACGGTGACGCTGTCGTCGACGAGGTCGCGGGGCCCGACCTCGACCCGTACCGGGATGCCCTTGAGCTCGGCGTCGACCGCGCGGCGGCCGAAGGGGGTGTCGGTGCGGTCGTCGAGCTCGGCACGGACACCGGCGGCGACGAGGTCGGTGCGGACCCGAGCCGCGGCCTCGGCGACCCCCTCGCCTGCCTTGACGACCATGACGAGCGCCTGCACCGGTGCCAGACGTGGCGGAACCTGCAGGCCGGCGTCGTCGCCGTGGCACATGATCAGGCCGCCGAGCATGCGGGTGGAGGTGCCCCACGAGGTCGTCCAGCACAGCTCCCGGTGGCCCTGCTCGGACAGGTAGGTGATGTCGAACGCCGTGGCGAAGTTCTGGCCGAGCTCATGGCTCGTCCCCATCTGCAGGGCCTTGCCGTCGCGCATCATCGCCTCCAGCGCAAGGGTGTTCGTCGCCCCGGCGAAACGCTCGCGAGCGGTCTTGCGGCCGAGGACCACCGGCATCGCGAGCATCTCCCGCATGAAGGCCGCGTAGACCTCGGAGTGGATGCGCCAGGCGTAGTCGCGTGCGTCCTGCTCGGTCGCGTGCGCCGTGTGGCCCTCCTGCCAGAGGAACTCGCTGGTGCGCAGGAAGACCCGCGGGCGCAGCTCCCACCGCACGACGTTGGCCCACTGGTTGAGCAGCAGCGGCAGGTCGCGGTAGCTCTGGGTCCACTTCGCCATGTACTCGCCGATGACGGTCTCGGACGTCGGGCGCACGACGACCGGCTCGTCGAGCTCCTTGCCGCCCGCGTGGGTGACCACAGCCAGCTCGGGGCTGAAGCCCTCGACGTGCTCGGCCTCGCGGGTCAGGTAGGACTCCGGGATGAAGAGCGGGAAGTAGGCGTTGCGGGCGCCGGCCTCCTTGATCCGCCGGTCCATGTCGGCCTGCATCCGCTCCCAGATCGCGTAGCCGTACGGGCGGATGACCATGGTGCCGCGCACCGGACCGTTGTCGGCCAGCTCCGCCTTGGCGATGACGTCCTGGTACCAGCGCGGGAAGTCCTCCACCTGCGGGGTGAGCACGCTCCGGGGCATGCGGCCGATCCTACGGTCGCCCGCGCGGCGGGCGTCGCGCTCAGGCGTCACGCGCCTCGCGCATCGTGGCCCGGAGGAAGGCCTGCCACGCCTCGACGCCGTCGGTCAGCTCGCCCTCGCCCCCGTGGTCGCGCAGGATGGCGGTCGTCGCGTCCCGCGTCGCCGCGTCGAGCCGGCCGGTGATCGTCACCTCGCCGCGTCCCCACACGTGGACGCACATGGCCTGGACCGCCTGGACCTGGGCGCCCGAGCGCGGGATGAGCCGGGGGACGCCGCCGGGGCCGAAGCGTCCGCTGTCGACGTGGATGTGGTTGCCGTGCGAGGCGTCGAACAGGTAGGTCAGCACGTCCGCGAAGTGCAGGTGCAGGCCGGCCGCCACCTGCCAGTAGGTCCGGAGCCGGCGGCGCACCTCGGCGGCGGTGTCGTCGCGCCAGCGGTCGTAGCGCAGCGAGGCGACGTCCCGTCCGTCGGCGCGGAGGCGGGCGACGTCGAGCGCCTGGCCGGAGTGGTGCCACGACGTGCCGGCACCCCTGGTCCAGCCGCCGTAGGAGTGCAGGGCCTCCGGGCGCTGGCCGGTCAGCGCCCGGTGCGTCGTCATCCACGCCGCGAGCGTGGCGGCGAAGGCGTCCTGCACGTAGTACGGCGTCGCCCGGCCGTCGACCTCGTAGTGGTGGGCCGCCCCGCCGACGGCGTCCCGGCGTCGGAGCACGGACCGCTCGACCGCGACGGGATGGTCCCTGGCCTCCGGCGTCATCGTCACGGGGTGGTCCGGCGCGATCACCGAGGCGAGCGCCCAGCCGCCGCCGGCGACCGCGGCGGCCCCGAGCCCACCGAGGACGAGGACACCCCGACGCGTCAGCCGCAGTGGCGGCTCGTTCCCGAAGCCGGGCGCACGCGTGGGGCCCGGCCGGCCCGCAGAAGTTCGCGCGGTCGACGCGGGCCTCGGCGGGCGCGTCTCGGGCGTCGTCACGGCCCCAGTCTCACCCGGGTCGGCCCTGCACGGGAAACGGGGCCGGCTCCGGCGCGTCCGCCATGTCACACCGTGGGCGCGACGCGTGTCCACCTGTCGAACCGCATGCGCCGCCGGTCCCTGCGATGATCGCGGTGGCCGGCCGGCAGCCACCAGACCACGAGGTGAGGAACCGATGAGGACCCCTGCGACACCGGACGCCGCCGACGGGACGCCCGCGACCCGGCACCCCCAGACGGCGGTCTTCGAGGAGCACCGCGGCACGCTCGTCGGTGCCGCCTACCGGATCCTGTCCAGCCACAGCGACGCCGAGGACGTCGTGCAGGAGGCGTGGCTGCGGTGGCGCGACGTCGACCTGTCCACGGTCGACGAGCCGCGCGCCTTCCTGCTGACGGTGACGACGCGTCTGGCCCTCAACCGCCTTCGCCAGCTGCGCTCGCGCCGCGAGACCTACGTCGGCCCGTGGTTGCCCGAGCCGGTCGCGAGCGACCCCCGGGACGACGGTGCCGCCGCCGCCGAGCTGGCCGACGAGGTGTCGATGGCGATGCTCATCGTCCTCGAGTCGCTCAGCCCGCTGGAGCGCGCGGCGTTCGTCCTGACCGAGGTGTTCGGCATGCCGGCCACTGAGGTGGCCACGACGCTCGACCGGTCACCCGCGGCGGTGCGCCAGCTCGTGCACCGGGCACGCTCGCACGTCGAGGCGCGGCGGCCCCGGAGCGTCGTCGACGCGGCTCGGCACCGGGAGGTGACCGAACGGTTCCTCGCCGCGGCCGCCGGCGGTCAGGTCGAGGCGCTCTTCGAGGTGCTAGCCCCCGACGTCACCCTCGTCAGCGACGGCGGCGGGATCCGCCGCGCGGCCCTGCGCCCGATCCACACGGCGGACAAGGTCGCCCGCTGGCTCGCCGGCGTCCTGAACCGGCCGGAGTCGGCGGCCGTGACCGGTGCCGAGGTGCGCGTCGTCAACGGCGAGGACGCGGTCGTGCTGCTGACCGCCGAGGGCGTCGACTCGGTGTGGTTCCTCACCGTCGAGGACGACCGCGTCGTGGCCGTGTACGGCATCCGCAACCCCGACAAGCTCCACGCGGTCACCTGAGCCGCTCCCCGGGTCGAGGTCTCGGCAGCGGACGGAGGCGGGTCAGTCGGCGAGGGCCGAGATCGCCTCGGCGGTCGCGATGACCTTGCGCGCCGTGTCGACGTGGAGGTTCTCGACGAGCCGACCGTTCAGCGTGGCGACGCCACGGCCCTCGGACTGCGCCTGCTCGAACGCCTCGATGACGGCGCGGGCGTCCTCGACCTGCCCGGCACTCGGGGCGAAGACCTCGTTGGCCGGGCCGACCTGTGCCGGGTGGATGAGCGTCTTGCCGTCGAAGCCGAGCTCCCGACCCTGACGCGCCTCGGCGAGGAACCCGTCGGCGTCCTTGACGTCGTTGAAGACGCCGTCGAGCACCGCGACGCCGGCCGCCCGGGCCCCGAGCACCGCCAGCTGCAGGCTCGTCATGACGGCGGCGCGACCCGGCGCGAAGGAGGCCCCGAGCTCCTTGTAGAGGTCGTTGGTCCCGAGGACGAGACAGGCCAGCCGGTCCGACGCAGCGGCGATCCGGGCGGCGTCGAGGATCGCCGCCGGGGTCTCGACCATGGCCCACAGCCGCGTGCGCTCCGGGGCACCCGCGGCCTCGAGCGCGTCGACGAGGGAGCGCACCTCGTCGGCGGACCCGACCTTGGGCACGACGACGGCATCCGGGCCGGCAGCGGCCGCGGCGGCGAGGTCGTCCTCGTGCCACCGCGTCCCGATGGCGTTGACGCGTATCGTCAGCTCGCGTCGACCGTAGGCGCCCGATCGAGCTGCGGCACAGGCGTTCTCGCGAGCGGAGCCCTTGGCCTCCGGCGCGACGGCATCCTCGAGGTCGAGGATCAGCCCGTCGACGGGCAGCGTCCTGGCCTTCTCGAGCGCCCGTTCGTTGGAGCTCGGCAGGTAGAGCACCGAGCGACGCGGACGGAAGGCGGTCTCGTCGGGTCCCATTCCTCAGGCCCCTTGTCCCTGGAGCTCGGGTTCGGCGGGTTCGGCGGGTTCGGCGTAGCGTCGAGCGAGGTCGGGATCGGTGGCCGCGAGCCGCTCGGCGAGCTCGACGATGACGAGGCACTGCTTGAGGCTTGCGTCGTCCTCCATCTTCCCGTCGAGCATGACCGCCCCGGTGCCGTCGCCCATGGCGGCGACGACGCGTCGGGCGTGGCGCACGTCGTCGGGCGACGGGCTGAACACCCGCTTGGCGATGTCGATCTGCACCGGGTGCAGCGACCACGCCCCGACACAGCCGAGCAGGAACGCGTTGCGGAACTGGTCCTCGCACGCGACGACGTCCGTGATGTCGCCGAACGGGCCGTAGTACGGGTAGATGCCGTGCATCGCGCAGGCGTCGACCATCCGGGCGATCGTGTAGTGCCACAGGTCCTGCTGGTGCACCGGGCGGGTCGCGTGGACGTCGTCGCCCGGTGCGTCCTCGCGCACGAGGTAGCCGGGGTGGCCACCGCCGACACGGGTCGTCTTCATCCGGCGGTCGGCCGCGAGGTCGGCCGGCCCGAGGGAGAGGCCCTGCATGCGCGGGCTGGCCCCGCAGATCTCCTCGACGTTGACCATGCCGCGCGCCGTCTCGAGGATCGCGTGCACGAGGATCGGACGCGTCAGCCCCGCCCTGGCCTCCAGCTGGGCCAGCAGCCGGTCGACGTAGTGGATGTCCTCGGCGCCCTGCACCTTGGGGACCATGACGACGTCCAGCTTGTCGCCGATCTCGGTGACCAGCGTCGTCAGGTCGTCGAGCGCCCACGGGCTGTCGAGCGCGTTGACGCGCGTCCACAGCTGCGTGTGCTCGCCGAAGTCGGTGGTCTTCGCGACGGCGACGAGACCCGCCCGGGCCGCCTCCTTGCGGTCGGCCTTGACGGCGTCCTCGAGGTTGCCGAGCAGCACGTCCACCGTGCCGACGAGGCCGGGGACCTTGGCCGCCATCTTCTCGTTGCTCGGGTCGAAGAAGTGGATGACCCGCGACGGGCGGGCCGGCACCTGCGTGAGCGGAGCCGGCGCACCCACCGCGAGGGGACGGAAGAAGTCCTTCGCGCTGCGCATGGGCGCCAACCTAGCGGCGGCCCCACGGCACCGGTTATGACCGCGCTCACGCCCGGCCGGCATGAGGTGCGGATCACTAGGGTGGCCCTGTGAGCGACCCCAGCACCGCGCCAGCGACGACCGGGCCCACCGGCGAGCCCGTCGGCGAGCCCATCCACGAGCCCGTCCACGAGCCCACCGACCGCACCGTCGTCCGCGGCACGACCGACGACTCCACGCACACCCCCCGCGCACCGGCCGCCAACCTCAGCGCGCTCCTCGGCGAGGCGATGGGCAAGTCCGGGCTGCTGTGGATCGACGTCGCCGACGACCGTGCCTGGCCGGCCTGGCACGTGTGGGACGAGGGCGCGGCGCTCGTCGTCAGCGGTCCGGGCGAGCAGCCGCTGCCCTGGCTGCCGAAGGAGGTCCGACTGGTCCTGCGCAGCAAGGACACCGGTGGCCGGCTGCTCACCGTCCGCGCGACGGTCCACGTCCTGCAACCCGGCACGCCCCAGTGGGCCCGAGCCGCCGACCTGCTCAAGGCCTCTCGGCTCAACGCCGTCGACGACTCGCTGGCCCGGTGGGCCGCCGAGTGCACCATCACCGCGCTCGTCCCGTTCGGGGAGCCGGTCGAGTCGCCCGGCGCCTACTCCGCCGACGCCCACCGGGCCGCACCGGCCCGCACCACCGCCACGACGACCGCCTGGCGCCCCTGGCACCTGGGCGGCCGCGGCGAGGAGAAGGCCCAGCGCCAGCAGGCACGCGCCGAGGAGCGGAGCCGGCGCAAGGCGGCCAAGGAGCGGGCCAAGATGCGCAAGCACCAGCAGCGACGTGGCGGACGTCGCCGTCCGTCCTGACCGAATAGCCTTGGCGTCATGAGTGGAAACACCCGCGTCTTCGTCGCGCGCCTGACCGGCCTGAGCGTCTTCGACCCGCTCGGCGACCAGGTCGGGCGCGTCCGCGACGTCGTGGTGGTGTTTCCCGCGGGCCGGCCGCAGCCGCGCGTCATCGGTCTGGTCGTCGAGGTGCCCGGGCGCCGCCGCGTCTTCGTGCCGATGACCCGCGTCACCTCCATCGACGCCGGTGCCGTCATCACGACGGGTCTGGTCAACATGCGCCGCTTCGAGCAGCGCACCAACGAGGTGCTCGTCGCCGCCGAGCTGTTCGACCGCGCCGTCCACGTCACCACCCCCGACGCCATCGAGGCCGGCTTCGCCGATGCCGTCGTCGAGGACCTCGCCATCGAGCAGGGGCCCCGACGCGACTGGCTCGGTGTCAAGGTGTTCGTGCGCCAGGTCTCCGGCGTCTCGTCGGCCTCGCGCGCCGTCTCGCGGCTGACCCGCCGCCGTTCCGGCAAGACGATGCTCGTCGACATCCGCGACGTCACCGGTCTGCACGACCAGGCCGCCGCCCAGAGCGCCGAGCGGCTCCTCGAGACCTACGACGACCTCAAGGTCGCCGACCTCGCTGAGGTGATCCACGACCTCAACCCCAAGCGTCGCGCCGAGGTGGCCGCCGCGCTCGACGACGAGCGCCTCGCCGACGTCCTCGAGGAGCTGCCCGAGGACGACCAGGTCGAGATCATCGCCGGCCTCGACACCGAGCGCGCCGCCGACGTCCTCGAGGCGATGGAGCCCGACGACGCCGCGGACCTGCTCGCCGACCTGCCGCCCGAGCAGGCCGAGCAGCTGCTCCAGCTCATGGAGCCCGAGGACGCGGCTCCCCTTCGCCGCCTGCTGACGTACGACGAGAACACCGCCGGCGGCATGATGACGACCGAGCCCGTCGTCCTCGGTCCCGAGGCCACCATCGCCGAGGCCCTCGCGATGGTCCGCCGCGAGGAGCTCGCGCCGGCTCTCGCGTCGATGGTCTACGTGTGCCGTCCGCCGCTCGAGGTCCCGACCGGCCGCTACCTCGGGCTCGTCCACATCCAGCGGCTGCTGCGCGAGCCGCCGCACGCCGCCGTCGGCAGCATCATCGACAAGGAGATGGAGCCGGTGCCGGCGAGCGCCTCGCTCGAGACCGTCACGCGCACCCTCGCGACGTACAACCTCGTGTCGCTGCCCGTCGTCGACGACGACGGACGCCTCATCGGCGCGGTCACCGTCGACGACGTCCTCGACCACATCCTCCCGGAGGACTGGCGTGAGGAGCGGCACGAGCTGGAGGTGCGCCCGTGAGCGAGCGAGCCGAGCGGCGCACCGGCCCGCGGGGCAGCCGCATCGACAAGCTCGACAAGCTGGACCAGCCACGCGAGCAGCGGCCCCGCCTCCTGACCGTGTCGTTCTCGCAGGAGGCCTTCGGGGTCCTGTCCGAGAAGTTCGCGCGGTTCATGGGCACCGCGCAGTTCCTCATCGGGATGACGGTCTTCGTCGTCGCGTGGATCGGCTGGAACGTCCTCGCCCCGCGCGACCTCGTCTTCGACGAGTACCCCTTCATCTTCCTGACGCTGATGCTCAGCCTGCAGGCCTCGTACGCCGCGCCGCTCATCCTCCTCGCCCAGAACCGGCAGGCCGACCGCGACCGCGTCGCCCTCGAGCAGGACCGCGCCCGCGACGAGCGCAACCTCGCCGACACCGAGTTCCTGACGCGCGAGGTCGCCTCGCTGCGCCTGGCCCTGCGCGAGCAGGCGACGCGCGACTTCCTCCGCTCCGAGCTCCGCAGCCTCATCGACGAGCTCGAGGAGCGCGCCCTCATCCACCGCTCCGACGAGCCCACCCCCGCGCAACACACCGAGTAGTCGCCAACCCGTCACGGGTACACCCCGACGCGTTGGCCACTGCTCGGTGTGTTGCGCTCCGGGGTGGCCACTCGGTGGGTGCCTGCGGTGTGCGTCGCCGTGGGTGGCGGCGTGTGTCGCGGTAGACACGGACCGTGGTCGGGAGGGCCGCGGGCGCGACCTACGATGGAGGACATGTCCGCCCCCGCGCTGCCGAGCCGTGACACCCTGCTCACGGCACTGTCGAAGGTCAACGACCCCGAGATCCGCAAGCCGATCACCGAGCTCGGCATGGTCAAGTCGGTCGAGGTCGACGACGCCGGTGCGGTGGCCGTGGCCATCTACCTCACGGTCTCGGGCTGCCCGATGAAGGACACCCTGACCCGCGACACGACGGCAGCCCTCCTCGCGGTCGAGGGCGTGACCTCCGTCGACGTCGCCCTCGACGTCATGAGCGACGAGCAGCGCGCGGCCCTGCGCCAGCAGCTGCGCGGCGGCGCACCCGAGAAGGAGATCCCCTTCGCCAGGCCGAACAGCCTGACGCGCGTCTACGCGGTCGCGTCCGGCAAGGGCGGCGTCGGCAAGTCCTCGGTCACCGTCAACCTCGCGGCCGCCATGGCCGAGCAGGGCCTGCGGGTCGGGGTGGTCGACGCCGACGTCTACGGCTTCTCGGTGCCGCGCATGCTCGGCGTCGAGCAGCGCCCGACGCAGGTCGACGACATGATCCTGCCGCCGGTCAGCCACGACGTGAAGGTCATCTCGATCGGCATGTTCGTGCCCGGCAACCAGCCCGTCGTGTGGCGCGGCCCCATGCTGCACCGGGCCCTGCAGCAGTTCCTCGGCGACGTCTTCTGGGGGGACCTCGACGTCCTGCTGCTCGACCTGCCCCCCGGCACCGGCGACATCGCCATCTCGGTGGCCCAGCTCATCCCGACGGCCGAGATCCTCGTCGTCACGACGCCGCAACAGGCCGCCGCCGAGGTCGCCGAGCGCGCCGGGTCGATCGCCCTGCAGACCCACCAGCGCCTCGCCGGCGTCATCGAGAACATGAGCTGGCTCGAGCTGCCCGACGGCACGCGTCAGGAGATCTTCGGCTCCGGCGGCGGCCGCGCCGTCGCCGACTCGCTGAGCCGCAGCATCGGCGCGCCCGTCGAGCTGCTCGGCCAGATCCCGCTCGACACGCGGCTGCGCGAGGGCGGCGACGCCGGCACGCCCGTCGTCCTCGGCGCCCCGGACTCGGCCGCGGGGGTCGCGCTGCGGGGCATCGCGCGGGGCCTCGCGAGCCGGGCCCGCGGCCTGGCCGGCCGCTCCCTCGGCCTGAGCCCCGTCGGGCGCTGAACGCGCCCGGGGGGCGACTCAGGCCAGGGAGTCCATCCAGGCCCGGTGCAGGCCGGCGAACCGGCCCGACCCGGCCTCGATGAGGTCGCCCGGCGCACCGTCCTCGACGATGCGCCCGTGCTCCATGACGAGCACCCGGTCGGCGATCTCGACGGTCGACAGGCGGTGCGCGATGACGACGGCGGTGCGCCCGGCGAGGATGGTCTGCAGGGCCCGCTGCACGAGCCGCTCGGACGGGATGTCGAGGGAGGACGTCGCCTCGTCGAGGATGAGCACCGCGGGGTCGGCGAGGAAGGCCCGGGCGAACGCGACGAGCTGACGCTGGCCGGCGCTGAGCAGGCCACCACGGTTGGACACCGGCGTCGCGTACCCCTCGGGCAGGGCGGAGATGAACGCGTGCGCACCGAGGGCCCGCGCCGCGGCCTGCACCTGTTCGTCGGTGGCCTCGGGCCGGCCGAAGCGGATGTTGTCGGCGACCGTGCCGCTGAACAGGTAGCTCTCCTGGGTCACCATGACGACCGCGCGGTGCAGGTCCTCGGACCGGATGCGGCGCAGGTCGACGCCGTCGAGCAGCACCGCGCCCCGCGTCGGGTCGTAGAACCGCGTCGCCAGCTTGGCCAGGGTCGTCTTGCCGGCACCGGTCGTCCCGACGAGGGCGACGGTCTGGCCCGCGGGGACCGTGAGGTCGAGGTCGGGCAGGACGGGGGTGCCGGGCACGTACTCGAACCGGACGTGCTCGAGACGCAGCTCGCCGCGCGCCCCCTCGAGCGCGACGGGGTCGGTCGGCTCAGGGACGTCGGGCTCCTCCTCGAGGACGCCGGACAGCTTCTCGAGCGCGGCCGAGGCGGACTGGAAGGTGTTGTAGAACTGGGAGATCTCCATCATCGGCTCGAAGAACTGCCGCAGGTACAGCAGGAACGCGGCGAGCACGCCGACCGTGACCTCGCCCTCGTAGGCGAGGTAGCCGCCGTAGAGCAGCACCACCGCGATGGTGACGTTGCCGATGAGGCGGATGCCGGGCATGAACCAGGCGACGAGGCGGAACGCGACGAGGTTGGCGCGCCGGTACTGGTCGTTGACGTCGTCGAAGATCTCCTGGTTGCGCGGCTCGCGGCGGAAGGCCTGGACCGCGCGGATGCCGTTCATCGACTCGACGAAGTGGACGATGACGAGGGCGACCTTCTCGCGGGTCGCGCGGTAGCTGCGCGCCGACTCCTTGCGGAACCAGTTGGTCAGCCAGGCGAGGAACGGGCCGCAGAGCAGGGCGACGAGACCGAGCTTGACGTCGAGGACGAGCAGCAGGACGGACGTGCCGACGAGCGTCAGCGCGGCCGTGACGAGGCCGTCGAAGCCGGTCTCGAGCATCTCGTAGATGGCATCGACGTCGGAGGTCTGGCGCGAGATGACGCGGCCCGAGGTGTACCGGTCGTGGAAGGCGGGGCTGAGGCGCTGGAAGTGCCGGAAGACGCGCCGGCGGATGGAGAGGAGGATGTCCTGGCCGATCTGGCCGGAGCGCACGAGGAAGAGGTTGCGCGCGACGGCCTGGGTGAGCGTGGCGGCGAGGACGAGGGCGACGACGACGAGCAGCGGTTCGAGGTCGCCGGAGTCACGGATCGGCGGGATGCCGACGTCGATGCCCTCCTTGACGAGGTACGGGATGGCGAGGCGGGCCCCGTTCTCGACGACGACGACGGCCATGAGCCACCACAGCGCCCGCCGCCACGGCCGCATCACGTCGGCGAGCAGCCGCCGTGAGCGGCCCGCGAGCCGGGCCGAGGCCTGCGCGGTCAGCTCGCCCTCGGTCTCGTCCGAGGCGACGCCGCGCCAGTCCTGCACGGGCGCGCTCATGCCGACACCTCCGCCGGGGCGTCGTGTCCGGCCACCGGGTCCGCGGCGAGCAGCTCGCGGTAGGCCGGGACGGTGTCGAGCAGCTCGCGATGGGTGCCGACGTGGGTGATGGTGCCGCCCTGCAGGAGGGCCACGCGGTCGGCGAGCAGGACGGTCGAGGCGCGGTGGGCGACGATGAGGCCGGTGGTCTCGGACAGCACTCGCGACAGCGCCTCCTCGACGAGGTTCTCGGTGTGGACGTCGAGCGCGGAGAGGGTGTCGTCGAGGACGAGGACCGCCGGACGCGACAGGACGGCGCGCGCGAGGGCGAGCCGCTGGCGCTGCCCGCCGGACAGCGACAGGCCCTGCTCCCCGATGCGGGTGTCGAGCCCCCACGGCAGGTCGTGGACGAATCCCGCCTGGGCGATCTCGAGCGCGGCGAGGACCTCGTGCTCGGTGGCCTCGACCCGACCGAGGGTCACGTTCTCGCGGGCGCTCATCGAGAAGAGGGTCGGCTCCTCGAAGGCCGTGGCGACGAGGCTGCGCAGCGCCGCGAGGTCGAGGTCGCGCACGTCGACGCCGTCGATGGTGATGCGCCCACCGGTGACGTCGAACAGCCGGGGCACGAGCGAGGTCAGCGCGGTCTTGCCGGTGCCCGTGGCGCCGACGAGGGCGACCGTCTGCCCCGGTGGCAGGTCGAGGTTGACGTCGCGCAGCACCGGCTGGTCGGGGGCGTCGGGAAAGGCGAAGTCGACGTGCTCGAAGCGCAGGTGGCCGCGCCTCGGCGTCGACGTCTGCCCGCCCGAGACGATCTCGGGTGCGGTGTCGAAGATCTCGAGGACCCGGGCCGCCGCGGTCATCGCCTCCTGGGCCATCGCGAGGATGACGCCGAGCGAGGAGACCGGCCACACGAGCGAGAGCATCAGGGTGATGAAGGCGACGAGCTCGCCCGGCGTGAGCGCACCGCGGCCGACGCCGATCGCCCCGAGGAGCAGCACGACGACGACGGCGAGGTTGGGGATGACCTCCAGGAAGGTCCAGAACTTCGCGGAGAGGCGCACCTTGTCCATGCTCGTCGCGCGCAGCTCGAGCGCGGCCGCGTCGTAACGACCGGACACGTGGTCGCTGCGGCCGAACGACTTGATGACGCGGATGCCGACGGCACCCTCCTCGGCCTGGGTCGCGAGGTCACCCTGCTGGTCCTGGACCCGGCGCGAGACGACGACGTAGGCCTTCTCGAAGCGCATCGAGAGCCAGATGATCGGCACCGACACGGCGGCCACGACGACCCCGAGCGGCCAGTACATCGACAGCAGGACGCCGGTGACGACGACGAGCTGCAGGACGTTGACGACGAGGAACAGCAGGCCGAACCCGCTGAACCGGCGGATCGCCGACAGGTCGGTGGTGGCTCGCGAGAGCAGCTGGCCGGACTGCCACCGCGTGTGGAAGCTCATCGGCAGCGCCTGCAGACGCTCGTAGAGGTCGCGGCGCAGCGCGGTCTCGAGGCCGAGGACGGCGTTGGACTGCACCCAGCGGCGCACGAAGATCAGCACGGCCTCGAGGACACCGAGGCCGAGCGCGAGCAGCCCGAGCGGCAGGACCGGGCCGAGCTCGTGCCGCGAGATCGGCCCGTCGATGATGGCGCGCGTCACCAGTGGCAGGGCGATGGACAGCCCGACGCCGGCGAGCGAGGCGGTGAACATGACGACCAGGGCCCGACGGTGCGGCCGCAGGTACCCCCGCAGGCGCCAGAGGGAGCGGACGGAGGCAGGCGGGTGCGCGACGGGTTCGAGAGACATCAGCTCCTGACGATAGCTGCCGCCCCCGACAGCCGATGCCTCTGGGTCAGATCGTTTTCTCGGCGGGGACCCGACGGCGTGCTCAGGTGGCCTCGGCGTCCCACGGCGTCGGTTTCGACGGGTCGTGGCCGCGCGGCAGGCTCACCGGTTTGTCCGGCTCCGGCTCGGGCTCGTCGGCCGGCGCGCTCAGGGCGTCGCGGACGATCCGGCGCGGGTCGTACTGGCGCGGGTCGTAGGCCCGCCAGTCGATGTCGGAGAACTCCGGACCCATCTCGTCCTTGAGCTGCTCCTTGGCCCGGTCGGCCATGGCCCGCGCCTGCCGGACGAACCGGCCGAACTTGGCGGCGTACTCGGGAAGGCGCTCGGGGCCGAGGACGATGACCGCGAGGAGGCCGAGCAGGAGCAGCTCCCACCCGTTGATGTCGAACACTCTTCCTCGCTTCCCTGCAGGCCGGCGCGCGCCATCATACGGAAGCGCCCCGGGAGCCGGCTCAGTTGTCCGGGTCGGCCTCGAGCGTCATCTGCAGGTCGGTCCGACGGCCGTCGCGCAGCACCGTGAGCGTGACCGTGTCCCCGACGGCGCGCGAGCGGATCGAGACGATGAGCTGGTCCGGGGTGCGGATGCGCTTGCCCTCGAAGGCCGTGATGATGTCGCCCGGCCTGACGCCCGCCTTGGCGGCGGGACCGCCCGCCGTCACGGCGTCCGGGCGGTCGAGGACCTGGGCGCCGTCGCCGCTGAAGGTGCGGTCGAGGCTGACGCCGATGATCGGGTGGGTGGCCTTGCCCGTGGCGATGAGCTGGTCGGCGGTGCGCCGGGCCTGGTCGCTCGGGATGGCGAAGCCGAGGCCGATGCTGCCGCCGGTCGAGCCACCGGTGCCGGGCACGCGGGCGATAGCCGAGTTGACGCCGATCACCTGTCCGGACATGTCGAGCAGGGGCCCGCCGGAGTTGCCCGGGTTGATCGCGGCGTCGGTCTGGATGGCGTTGATGAAGGAGGTCTCGGTGCCCTCGCCCGGCGTGACCGGCCGGTTGAGCGCGCTGACGATGCCGGTCGTCACGGTCTGGTCCAGCCCGAGCGGGGCCCCGACGGCGATGACCTGGTCGCCGACGACGACCTGGTCGGACCTGCCGAGCGTGAGGGGCGTGAGGTCGGTGCGGCCGATCCTGATGACCGCCAGGTCGTAGGAGGCGTCCTTGCCCACGACCGTGGCCTTCTCGGTGTCGCCGTTGCTGAGTACGACGTCGATCTGCCCGCTCGCGGCCGACACGACGTGGTTGTTGGTCAGGATGTGACCCTTGCGGTCGATGACGAAGCCCGACCCCGTGGCCGACCCCTCGCTGCCGCCGTCGACCTTGATCGTCACGACGCTCGGCAGGGCGGTCGCCGCGATGTTGGCGACGCTGCCCGCCGGGCGGGCGGTTGCCCCGATGCCGGGAGTCGGCAGCGTCGAGCCGCTCGTGAGGTTGACGCGGTCGTCGAGCACCTGCCCGGCGACGCCGCCGACGACCCCCGACAGGAGGCACAGCCCGGCGACGGCCGCCACGAGGACGCCGCGGCGTCGCCGCGGCGGCACGTCGACCGGCGCCGACGCCGCCCCCGACATCGGTCCCGCGACCGGTGTCGCTCCCGCGACCGGGGCCTCGGCGCCGGCGTCGGCCGGTGCCACGGGCACCGTGACGGGACCGGCGGCCTCGCTCGGCCCCCCGGGGCCGCCAGGGGCCCCCGGCGCCGCCCAGTAGCCGGCCGCCGACGCGCCCGGGCCCGTGGCGGGGGGGCCGGCACCGGTCGAGCCGGAGGGTGTCCCGGTCGCGGGGACCTCGTCGACGGCGTCGAGGGCGCCAGCGGCGGGCGCGGCGGGCGGGGCGTAGGCGGCCCGGTGTGCCTCCTCCGCCACGGCGTCGGCGCGGTCGCTGCCCCAGGCGGCATCGGCACGGGCTGGAACGCCCGGTCCCTCGGCCGGGTGCTCGCCGCGGAAGACGTCGAACCACGCCTCGGAGGATGCTGCGGGCCCGGGTACCTCCTGGGTGGCGCCGACGTCGATGACACCGGTGCGCTCCGGTTCGCTCGCGCCCTGCGGTTCGGGAGCACCTGCGGGCTCGGGTTCGGGCCTGCGCGGCTCGTCGCTCATGGCGTCGATTCTGCCGAACCCGCCGACGCCGAACGCACCTGGCCCACCTGCGGCGGACGGTTGACGACCCGGTTGGTGACGACCCAGTACGGCGCGCTGACGGCGGCGAGCCGGCTGGACGCCGGGGCATCCGGGCCGGCGGCTGTCGAGCCGGCTCCGGAGACGGCCCCCGCGGCCGTGGAAGCCGTCGAACCGCTCCCCCTGGCCGACGACCCGAGGCGGCTCACGAGCAGCGCCGACATGCCGGAACCCGTGGTGCTCGGACTCGACCCGAGGCTGGCCACGGGCACTCCCGCCGACGGCAGCCGCGTCCCGCCCGGCACGGGTGAGACGGCCAGGCCCCACGCCGCGGCGACCGAGGCCCCCGCGGCGAGCGACGCGACGACCGCGGCCCGCATCGGGGAGCGGTGCAGCGCGGGCGCGCCCGGACGCACGGTCGGCACCGGGTCGTAGGTCGGCAGGGCATGGCGCACGCCCATCGGCGGCAGCGGGATGCGCGGGCCCCCGTCGTGTCCCGACCCCGGCGCGGTCTGAGCCGCCGCCAGACCGAGCAGCGACGAACGCAGCGACGTCGGCATCCCGGTGTCCGAGCGCAGCGCCGCGACGATGCGCCGCTCCCGGTCGACCGCGTCGCGGCACGACACGCAGCACACGAGGTGCCGGTCGTAGAGGTGGAGCATCGCCGGAGGCAGGGCCCGGTCGACGTAGGCGCGCACGTAGCCTCGCAGGTGCGGCGTCACGGGTTCACCTCCAGGCGCATCGGTCGGGCTCCACGTCGTTCGTCTCGGCCGGCTCAGCGGGTCCCGGCGGCGACCCGGCGGCCGGGAAGGCGCAGGCCGGGGCGCGCCGTGCGTCCCTCCGGGCGGGCCCCCTTGGTGGCGCCTGCAGCCGGTGCGGCCGCCACGGCGTCGGGGGCTCGGTGGGCCAGCGCCTCACGCAGCTGCGCGCGGCCGCGGTGGATGCGCGAGCGCACGGTGCCGAGCTTGACGCCGAGCGTGGCGCTGATCTCCTCGTAGGACAGGCCCTCGATGTCGCAGAGGACGACGGCCGCGCGGAACTCCGGCGCGAGCGCGTCGAGGGCCCGTTGCACGTCGTCGTCGAAGCGGGCGTCGTGGTAGGTCTGCTCAGGGCCCTTCTCGCGGCTCGGGAGGCGACCTGCGGCGTCCTCGGGCAGGGCGTCGAAGCGGATCCGCTGCTTGCGGCGCATCTTGTCGAGGAAGACGTTGGTCGTGATGCGGTGCAGCCAGCCCTCGAACGTGCCCGGCTGGTAGGAGTGCAGGGAGCGGAAGACCCGGACGAAGACGTCGTGGGTGAGGTCCTCGGCGTCGTGCGGGTTGCCGGTGAGGCGGTAGGCCAGGCGGTAGACGCGCGCCGAGTGCTGCTCGACGATCTCCTCCCACGTGGGAGGGGTCCACGTCGACTCGGCCGGCGCCACCGCGGGGTGGGGCTGGGTGGACGGCACGCTGCTGGTCACGAGAGCCTGGGACCTTTCGAGGATCGGTTCAACGACGTGAACGCATCGGGTCGGCGATTCGTTCCCCTCCACCGTGCCCGTTTCGGCTGTCGCGTCACCAGCGGGAACCTGTGCGGACGCTGTGAACGTGCGGACCGGCCCCGTGACGGGCGACGCGTCAGGTCGCGAGGTCGCCACCGGCGCCGGTGCGGTCCCCGCCCGGGCCCCGGGCGCCCTGCTGCCCGGCGTCGTCGGGTACCGCCTCGTGGTGCCGCAGGCCCGGCGAGCGCCGGTCCTCCTTCATCTCGGCCTCGAACAGGTGCCGGCGGCCACCGACCAGCGCCTCCCGGGCCTCACGCTCGAACGCCTTGAACGTCGCGTAGTAGCCGTCGTCGTACTCCTCGACGACCTGGAAGGTCCAGCGGCCCTCGAGGACGTTGCGCCCCACGAGCTCGCGCCCGATGCGTTCGGCGAGATCGGTGTGACCGGCCTGGCGCAGCAGGTCGACGGCCTCGCCGAGGGCCAGGTCGGCGGTGCCGGTCAGCCGGTGGAACCCGTAGAGGTGGCCTCGGGCGTCCTCGACGACCTCGAGTGCCTCGGACAGCTTGCCGAGCGCCTCGACCGTCGCGTCGTCGACGCCGTCGGGGCGTCGGTGCTCGGCGGTCGGCCGGTCGGGCTCTCCAGTGGTCGTCGGCAGGTCCGTTTCGTCCATGACCGCACCATAGGCACGGAGGGGCCGGGCTCGTCCAGAACCTGTCGTTGCCGTCGCAGTAGGGTTGCGGCCATGAGTTCGCAGAAGGTCGCCGCGTGGTCGCACGCCGAGGAGTTCGTCGCCCCGAGCGAGCACGTCGAGCAGGCCCGCCTGCGCGGCGAGGAGCTCGGCGCCCGACCGGTCGGCAACGGCGTGGGGGCGACCCTGCAGTTCCTCGCGGCGGCCACCGGCGCCAAGGCGGTCATGGAGGTCGGCACCGGCGCCGGCGCGTCAGGGCTGTGGCTGCTCGGCGGCATGCCCGCCGACGGCGTCCTCACGACCATCGACCTCGACACCGAGCACCAGCGGGCGGCACGAGAGGCGTTCGCCGCCGCCGGCATCGCCCACCAGCGCACCCGGGTCATCGCCGGTCGCGCCCTCGACGTCCTGCCGCGCATGACGGACGCCGCCTACGACCTCGTCGTCGTCGACGCCGACCGGCAGGAGTACCCGGAGTACGTCGAGCAGGCCGGGCGCCTGCTCCGTCCCGGCGGCACCCTGGTGCTGACGTGGTCCGACGACGAGTCCGACCCGGCCAAGCGGGACCCCGAGACCCGGACGCTGCGCGAGGTCGGCCGCACGCTGCGCGACCAGGACCGGTTCACCGTCGCGCTGCTGCCCGTCAGCGAGGGGCTTCTCGTCGCCGTCAAGAGCTGACGCCGGTCGCCTGCTCCCGCTGCTCCCCCGCCCGGCGGCCCGGGCGCCCTGACGTTTCGGGACGTACCCGGACAGACCCGGGCAGGGTTCCCGGATGTCGGGCCCGAGCACCCCGCCGCCCACTCGCCGAGGACTAGCCTTGGCATCCTCACCGTTCGTTCTGCTGCCGGGCCCGGCGTCCGGCTCGCGACACGAGATGGGCGCGCATGAGCACGATCGAGCAACCCTCCACCCCGGCGAACGGGCGTCCTGGCGACCGCCGACCGCCTGCCACCGCCCCCGTGACGACCCCGGCCGGGGGCGCTCGCGCAACGCCCCCGGGACGGTCCGACGCCGGAGCGGTCCGGGCCCCGGCGAAACCGGCCGCCCCCGCCGGCCCCACGGCCCGCGACCTCGCCGATGCCGCCCGAGCGAACGCGGCAGGCGCCGACCGCCCGGGTCATCTCGGACGCCTCCCCGGCCCGGTACGGCAGGTACCGCCCCCGCCGCGTGAGGTCACTGGACCGGCCGCCCCGGCGGCGCCGCTGACCGCCGACGCGTTCACGGACGAGGCCCTGCTCGGCCGCGAGCGCACCGTCGCCCGCACCGGCTGGCGGCGCGGGCTCGCCGGCCTGACCGGTGGCCGGGTGGCCCCCGGCCCGGGGCCGGCCGAGCGGCGTCGCGCCGCGCTCGAGGCCCGGGTCAGGGCCCCCATCGAGGGGACCCGCCGCATCGTCGTCATGAGCCGCAAGGGCGGCGTCGGCAAGACGACGGTGACCGTGGCGCTCGGGGCCACCTTCGCCCAGAGCCGGGGCGACCGGGTGGTCGCCGTCGACGCCAACCCCGACGCCGGCAACCTCGCCCGCCGCATCGCCGGGGACTGCCCGCGCACCATCACCGACCTGCTGGCCGACGCCGACGCCATCGACACCTTCTCGACGATGCGCCGGTACACCTCCCAGTGCCACGAGTCACGGCTCGAGGTGCTCGCCTCGGACGACGACGCGAGCATCAGCCAGGCCCTCGACCGCCCGGCCTACCGCCGCGTCGTGTCCCTGCTCGACCAGTACTACAACCTCGTGCTGCTCGACACCGGCACCGGCATCCTCGACAGCGCCAACCAGGGGCTCCTGGCCGAGGCGGACCAGCTGGTGCTCGTCCTGCGTCCGGCCCTCGACGGCGCCCGCGCCGGGTCGCAGACCCTGGACTGGCTCGACGCGCACGGCTTCGGCGACCTCGTCGCGTCGGCGGTCGTCGTCGTCAACGCCGTCAACCACGCGGGCGACCCGGCGGTCATGGCCATCACCGAGCACTTCTCCCGCCGCTGCGCCCACGTGTCCCACATCCCGTGGGACACCGCGCTCGAGGCCGGCGGCCGCACCCTCCTGTCGCGGCTGGCCCCGAAGACCCGCGAGGCGTTCGTCGACGTCGCGGCCGCCGTCGCCGACCGCTTCTCCGTCGTGACCCCCTGACTCCCGGTCGGACCGCGCTCCCCCGGCCGGGACGCACGACGGCCCCCGACCTACAGGTCGGGGGCCGTCGGAGGCGTGAGTCGAGGCGCCTGGGGCAGGGAGCGCTTCAGCTGACGCCGTCGCAGCCCTGGATCGCGTCGCGCAGAGCCGCAGCCTCGTCGGGGGTCATCTCGACGACCAGCCGCCCGCCGCCCTCGAGGGGCATTCGCAGCACGATGCCGCGACCCTCCTTGACGACCTCGAGCGGTCCGTCTCCGGTCCTCGGCTTCATTGCTGCCATGGTTCCCCTTCCCTAGGAATCCTCGGTCTTTGGTCCCATTATTCCGTGTCTGGATTGCGAGACCTAATCCGGACGTGAGGATGCGCACGTGCGGGGCGCCGCACCTACCGTGGCCCGCCCGGATGGGACAGAGTGGCGCCCATGACCGCGCCCCAGTCCCATCCCACCGACGGCCCGACCTCGGACCGCGCACCCGTCGACGCCACCGGCCCGCTCGTCGTCGAGGTCGACGGTGGCGTCGCGTGGGTGCGCCTGTCGCGCCCGGACGCCATGAACGCCCTCGACGAGGCGCTCAAGGACGCGCTCGTGTCCGCCCTCGAGTCGCTCGCCGCCGACGAGACGGTCCGGTGCCTGGTCCTGACCGGCTCCGGCCGGGCGTTCTGCGTCGGGCAGGACCTCAAGGAGCACGTCCGCAGCCTCGCCGACCAGAGCGCGACCCTCGCCACGACGGTGACCCGGCACTACAACCGGATCGTCACCGCGCTCGCGACGATGAACAAGCCCGTCGTGGCCGCCCTCAACGGCGTCGCCGCCGGCGCCGGCCTCAGCTTCGCCCTCGCGTGCGACGTCCGCGTGGCGGCCGACACGGCGGGCCTCAACACCTCGTTCGCCGGAATCGCGCTGTCGTGCGACTCCGGGGCCTCCTGGTCCCTGCCCCGCCTCGTCGGCACGGCGCGCGCCAAGGACCTGCTGATGTTCCCCCGCACCGTCGGCGCCGCGGAGGCGCTCGAGCTGGGCCTGGTCAACCGGGTCGTGGCGGCGTCCGAGCTCGAGGCCGTCGTGGGCGAGCTCGCCTCGAGGCTCGCCGCCGGGCCGACGCTGGCCTACGGGTCGATCCGGCGCGCGGTGGCCTACAGCGCCACGGCGCCGCTGGCCGACGCGCTGGCCAACGAGGCCGAGCTCATGGCCTACACCGGACACAGCGCCGACCACCGCGCCGCGGTCGACGCCTTCCTGGCCAAGGACGAGCCCGTCTACACCGGCCGGTGACGCCCACCGGCGTCGCCGCTCGTGCGCGCCGGTCGCGGTCGGCGTCACGGCGGGTAGTCACCGTTCGGCGAGGGGACGTAACGCCACAGGATGTCGGTCCAGTACCACTGGCCCACGACGAAGAGCGCGAGCATCGGCACCGCGCGCACCAGCAGCCGGGTCCACGTGGTGCCGCGGCGGTCCGGCCAGCCGGCGCCGACGACGACGCCGAGCAGCGGGAAGAGTGGCACGAGGTAGCGGAAGATGCTGGTGAAGGGGTCGAGCACGGCGGCGAGGTAGGCCGGGTAGGCCAGCGACCACGTCCGCAGCTCGGCCCCGAGCGCCCGAGCCCAGGGGCCGGCCACGAGGGCCACGACCGCCGACGGCACGAGCCAGAGCAGCACCGGACCCCAGGTGTCGCCGAAGACGTAGCGCGCCATTCCGGCCCACGGCGTGAACGGCTCCACGGTGCCCGAGCCGCGCCAGGCGCCCATCGTCCGCGTGTAGGCGTCGGCCTCGCCGGTGACCCACCAGGCGATCGCGGGCCAGAGGAGCCCCGCGACGCCGCACCCGACGAGCGAGGCGACTCCCGCGGCGAGCTCCCCCCGGGTGACGGGCCGCTCGGTACGAGCACGCCAGCGCAACCACAGCGCGACGAGCGTCACGACGCCCAGCGGCACCGCGACCGGACGCGTCAGGCCCAGCAGCACGGCGACTCCCGCCGCCACGAGCCACCGCTCGCGAGCCAGGGCGTAGAGGTACCCGACGAGCAGCAGCATCGCCGGTGCCTCGGTGTAGGCCAGCTGCAGCGTCACCGACGCCGGGAAGCACGCCCACAGGAGCACGACGACGAGCGCCGCCCGGTCACCGAGCCGGTCACGCAGCAGCAGCGCCATGAGCACGGCCGCGCCGAACCCGCACCCGAGCGCGAGCGTCGACCCGGCGGCCGGGAACGACAGCCCCACGGCCATGAGGACCCGCGAGGCGTACGGGAACAGCGGGTAGAAGGCCCAGGCGTTCTGCTGCACCGAGCCGCCCTCGCCGACGGGCAGCTGCGACGGGTACCCGTCGAGGGCGATGGTCTGGTACCACTGGCCGTCCCACAGCGCGGTGAAGGGGAAGTAGGTGACCGGCACGTGGTCGCCACCCGTCATGCCGCTCGGCACCTGGCGCTGCATGACGACGAGCAGGATCGCCGTCGTGACGACGCGGGCGGCGGCGTAGAGCGCCAGGACCCATCCGACGAAGGTGCGGCGGGGCAGGCTGGGAGCCAGGTCCCTCATCCGCTGCGGTCGTCGCCGACGCCGCGTCCGGCCGCCTGCGGCAGCCCCGCTGCATCGGCGGGTGGCGGCTCGGTGGGCGGCGTGGGCGGCGTGGGCGGCGAGCCCTCGGGGCCCGGACGCTCGTGGGCGGCTCGCGGCTCCTGGGCGGCTCGCGGCTCCTCGGCGGCTGGGGCCTCCTCGGCGGCCCGGGCCTCCTCGGCGGCCCTGGCCCCTCCGCCACCCGTGGGGTCGGCGGCGTCTACGGCCGCCGGCGCGGCGTCGCCGCGAAGGACGGCGATCTGCTCGTCCTTCTCGCGCAGCTCGCGGCGCAACCGGTCGACGACGGCGTCGACCTGGCTCATCCGGTAGCCGCGGGCGGCGACGTCGAAGACGAGGTCGTCGAAGTCGTCGTCGGCGATCGCCTCGTCGGGCAGCGGCTCGTGCGACAGCGAAGCCGTCGGCCGGCCGAGGCCGCCCCCCGCCAGACCGAGCACGAGCGCCACGACGAAGCACACGACGACGACGCCGACGAGCAGGATGAACCACTTCACGACGCGGTCTCCTCGTCGCCACGATGCGGATCGGCGGCCTCGGGGGGCATCGTCAGGCCCGGCTCCTCGAAGGTGCGGATGGCCTGCACGGCCTCGTCCGGGTCGTCGGTGAGGACGAAGCGGTCCAGGTCGGCCGGCACGATCATGCCCCGGTCGAGCACGGTGCCGCGCAGCCAGTCCAGCAGACCGGACCAGTAGTCGGTGCCCATGAGCACGAGGGGGAACTCGGTGACCTTCTGCGTCTGGGCCAGCGTCAGCGCCTCGAAGAGCTCGTCCAGCGTCCCGTAGCCGCCGGGCAGCACGATGAACCCGCGCGAGTACTTGAGGAACATGACCTTGCGGGCGAAGAAGTACCGGAAGTTGATGCCGATGTCGACGTACTCGTTGAGGCCGGTCTCGAAGGGCAGCTCGATGCCGAGGCCGACCGACGTGCCTCGGCCCTCGTACGCGCCCCGGTTGGCCGCCTCCATGGCGCCGGGACCGCCCCCGGTGATGACGGCGTACCCGGCCTCGACGAGGCGCCGGCCGACCTCGATCCCGGTGGCGTAGGCGGGGTCGTCACGGGCCGTGCGGGCGGAACCGAAGACCGCCACGGCCGGTCCGAGCTCGGCGAGCGCGCCGAAGCCCTCGACGAACTCGGACTGGATCCGCATGACGCGCCACGGGTCGTTGTGCAGCCAGTCCGAGCGCTGGGGCCTCTGGAGCAGCCGTTGGTCGGTCGTCGTCGTCGGCACCTGCTCGCGGCGCAGCGTGACCGGACCGGTCTGGCGTCGGGAGTCGCGGGGCCCGCCGGACCGCGGCGGGCGCGGTGCCGGGGCAGCCGGCTCGCCGATGCCGGCGTGCCGCTCCGGAGCCGCCGGGTGTTCGTCGTCACTCACAGCGCCACCCTACGTGCCGGTGCCGTGCGCAGACGCGTCAGCCGAGCCAGCGCAGCAGCGCCGCCTCGGCGTCGACGTACTGGTGTACCGGGCAGTGCTCGTCGTCCATGTGCGCGAGGTTCGGGTCGCCCGGGCCGTAGTTGACGGCGGGCACCCCGAGCGTCGAGAAGCGGGCGACGTCGGTCCAGCCCTCCTTGGCGTTGACCGGGACCCCCAACGCCTCGACGAAGGCCTGCGCGGCGGGCAGGAGCAGTCCCGGGCGCGCGCCGTCGGCGGCGTCGCCGAGGGTCACCTCGAAGCCCTCGAACACGTGCTGGACGTGGGCGAAGGCCTCGGCCACGTCCTTGTCGGGGGCGTACCGGTAGTTGACGGTCACCGTGCAGCGGTCGGGGATGACGTTGCCGGCGATGCCGCCGCTGATGGCCACCGCCTGCAGCGCCTCGTGGTAGTCCAGCCCGTCGACGGTGATCGTCTCGGCCTCGTAGGCGGTGAGGCGGCTCAGCACGGTCGCGGCGTCGTGGATCGCGTTGTGGCCCTTCCATGGCCGCGCCGAGTGGGCGGCGACGCCGGTCGTCGTGACGTCTGCACGCAGGGTGCCCTTGCAGCCGCCCTCGATCGCGCCGTCGGTCGGCTCGAGGAGCACCGCGAAGTCCCCGGCGAGCAGCTCGGGGTGGGTCTGGCCCACCCGGGCCAGGCCGTTGTACCTCGCGTCGATCTCCTCGCACTCGTAGAAGAGGAAGGTCAGGTCGCGCTCGGGCTCGGCCAGCTGCGCCGCGATGCGCAGCATGACCCCGACACCGCCCTTCATGTCGACCGTGCCGCGACCCCAGAGGTCGTCGCCGACGCGCCGGGTCGGCAGGTTCGGCTCGGCGGTCAGCGGGACGGTGTCGATGTGGCCCGCGAGGACGACACGCTCCGAGCGGCCGAGGTGGGTGCGGGCGACGACGGTGTTGCCGTCGCGCACGACCTCGAGGTGGGCCAGTGGCCGCAGCGCCGCCTCGATGGCGTCCGCGAGGGCCTGCTCGTCCCGGCTGACCGATGCGACGTCACAGATCGCTGCGACGAGGGTCGTGACGTCGGCGGTGAGGTCGAGCGGCGACGCCGGGCCGGCGCCGGGGGCGTGCGGGGCGGCGTCGGTGACCTCGGCGGTGGCGTCGGTGACCTCGTCGGTGGCGTCGGGGGCGGCGTCGGCGGTCACGGGCTCGGTGGACGGGGTCGGCTCGGGCATACCGGGAAGGCTAGCCCGCCGGTGCCCGCCGGTGCCCGCCAGCCGGACGGGGAGGCCGTCTGGTTTCGGGCACCGGACCCCGCGGCCCTATCCTTTCGCGCATGTCGGAGCGCAGCGCATGGGGTTATGGACTGACGACGGTCACGGACGGCGGGCAGGTGCTCGACACGTGGTTCCCCGAACCGGCCCTCGGGGCCCGGCCGGCCGAGGCCTCCGCTGCCGCGGGACTGGCCGCACTCGCCGGCGAGGACGCCGCCCGCCGCGTCCGCACCGAGGTGCGTCTCGTCGAGGTCGACCTCGACGCCGCGCCGGCGGACGCGCCCGACGCCTACCTGCGGCTGCACCTGCTCTCGCACTGCCTCGTGCAGCCGAACACCGTCAACCTCGACGGCATCTTCGGGGTCCTGCCGAACGTCGTCTGGACGAGCGTCGGGGCCTGCGCCGTCGACGGGTTCGAGCAGACCCGCCTGCGACTGCGCGCGGCCGGCCAGCACGTCGCGGTCTACGGGGTCGACAAGTTCCCCCGGATGACCGACTTCGTCGTGCCGCAGGGCGTCCGGATTGCCGACGCCGACCGCGTCCGCCTCGGCGCGCACCTGTCCCCGGGCACCACGGTCATGCACGAGGGGTTCTGCAACTTCAACGCGGGCACGCTCGGCACCTCGATGGTCGAGGGCCGCATCGTGCAGGGCGTCGTCGTCGGCGACGGCTCCGACGTCGGCGCCGGCGCCTCGATCATGGGGACGCTCTCCGGTGGTGGCACGGAACGCGTGAGCATCGGCGAGCGTTGTCTCGTCGGGGCCAACGGCGGCATCGGGATCGCCCTCGGCGATGACTGCGTCGTCGAGGCCGGTCTCTACGTGACGGCGGGGACCAAGGTGACCCTCCCCGACGGCGCGGTGGTCAAGGCCCGCGAGCTCTCCGGTTCGAGCAACATCCTCTTCATCCGCAACAGCGTGACCGGCGCCGTCGAGGCTCGGGACCGGGCAGGCTCCGGCATCGCGCTCAACGAGGCCCTGCACGCGAACGACTGACCCCAGCCGACCCCACGCCCGGCGCGCCGTGGCGACGACGACGAGGACCCCATGCCGACCCGCCAGCGCCCGACTCTCGCGGAGTCCCGCGCGCCCCGACGTCCCGCGCGGCGCCGGCGGCGGGGTGTCGCGGTGCTGCTCGTCGTCGCGCTCGTGGCGGTCGGTGCCTGGTTCGGGGCGCGCTTCCTCTACACCAGCGTCGTCAACCCGACGTGCACCATCACGGCCGGAGGCATGACCGAGACCTTCGACCCCGAGCAGACCGCCAACGCCGCGCTCATCAGCGCGCTCGCGGTCAAGCGCCGGCTGCCCCCGAGAGCGGCGACCATCGCCCTGACGACGGCCTTCCAGGAGTCGAAGATCCGCAACCTGCGCTACGGCGACCGCGACTCGCTCGGGCTGTTCCAGCAGCGGCCGAGCCAGGGATGGGGCACCGAGAAGCAGATCCTCGACATGGTCCACGCGACCAACGCCTTCTACGACGCGCTCGTCAAGTTCAGGGGCTACGAGAGCGCCGACATCACCACCATCGCCCAACGGGTCCAGCGCAGCGGGTTCCCGGAGGCCTACCGCGACCACGAAGGGCAGGGACGCGTGCTCGCCTCGACGCTGACCGGCCATTCGCCCGGCGGGCTCACCTGCCGCCTCGACGCCGCGAAGACGAGCGTGAGCCCCTCCCGCGTGGCCGACGACCTGCAGCAGCAGATGGGCGTCGCGTCGGTGCGCCGCGGCGAGAAGACCGTCACGGCCACGGCGTCGAACCCGGCCCTGGCCTGGGCGGTCGCGCACTGGGGAGTCGCGCGGGCCGAGCAGTACGGCGCGACCCGCGTCACGATCGGCGACCGCACCTGGGACCGCTCCGAGGGCGACGCCGGCTGGTCCGCCGGCTCGGCCACCACGACGGTCACCATCACCCTCGCCTGACCTGCTCTGACGCGACCGACGCCTGGTCGGGCGTCGGAGCCGGACGTCGCGCCGACCGGGCGGCCGGCGCGGCGCAGACCACGGCCGGCGCGCGTCCTCAGTCGATCCCGGCGACCCGGTCGAGGTGCTGCAGCAGGTCGTAGGCAGCCCGTTCGACCTTTTTGTGGCGCCACTCGGCGGCCCGGTACACGCAGGCGATGAGGCCGGTGCGGTGCACCCGCCGCAGGTCACCGCAGACGAACGCGTACCGCGCCTTGGTCTCGTCGTTGGCACCCTCGGTCAGACCGAGGTGCCAGGAGGCGTACTCCTCCCACGAGTGGCGCTCGAGGTAGGCGTTCTGCGCCTCGGCGCCCGGTTGCACCTCGCCCCAGTCGCTGTCGAGCACGTACTGCCGCCGCTCGATGCGTTCGCGCACCGCCGCCACCGCCGCGTCGTTGACCGTGTAGCTCGCCATGACCCCACCATGCCCCACCGCGCCGCGCCCCCGCGCACCGAACGAGTCGTTCGGTTGCTGCGACCCGGTCTCCGACAGGGACCGAACGAGTCGTTCGGGTTGCGCAGACCCGGTCTACGACAGGCACCGAACGAGTCGTTCGGTCCCGAACGCGCCGTAGGGTGCCGAACGCGCCGGTGCACAGACGTTTTCGGCACCGAACGAATCGTTCGGTGCCGAAAGCGTCGGCAGGGCCCGTAGGGGAGGTGGGGCTGGATCAGCCCTGCGGGTAGTCGCGCTCGGGGGACCCGGTGTAGATCTGGCGCGGGCGGCCGATCTTCGTCTCCGGATCGGTCATCATCTCGCGCCACTGGGCGATCCAGCCCGGCAGGCGGCCGATGGCGAACAGGACCGTGAACATCTTCGTCGGGAAGCCCATCGCCTTGTAGATGAGGCCGGTGTAGAAGTCCACGTTCGGGTAGAGCTTGCGCTCGACGAAGTAGTCGTCGGCGAGGGCGATCTCCTCGAGGCCCTTGGCGATGTCGAGCAGCGGGTCGTCCTGGCCGAGCTTGGCGAGGATCTCGTCCGCGGACTTCTTGATGATGGCCGCACGCGGGTCGTAGTTCTTGTAGACCCGGTGGCCGAAGCCCATGAGCCGGACGCCGCCCTCCTTGTTCTTCACCTTCTCCATGAACTTCTTCGGGTCGTCCCCGGACTCGTGGAGCTGGTCGAGCATGTCGAGCACGGCCGAGTTGGCGCCGCCGTGCAGCGGACCGCTCAGGGCGTGGATGCCCGCGGAGACGGAGTTGAAGAGGTTGGCGTGGGCCGAGCCGACGAGGCGCACCGTCGAGGTGGAGCAGTTCTGCTCGTGGTCGGCGTGGAGGATGAACAGGAGGTCGAGGGCCTTGGCCACGGTCGGGTCGACGGTGTAGGGCTCGACGGGGTAGCCGAAGGTCATCCGGAGGAAGTTCTCGACGAGCGAGAGCGAGTTGTCCGGGTACATGTAGGGCTGGCCGACGCTCTTCTTGTGCGCCATGGCGGCGATCGTCGGCAGCTTGGCGAGCAGCCGGACCGTCGAGATCTCGACCTGCTCCTGGTCGAAGGGGTCGAGGCTGTCCTGGTAGAACGTGCCGAGCGCGGAGACCGCGGAGGACAGCACCGGCATCGGGTGCGCGTCGCGCGGGAAGCCGTTGAAGAACGCGCGGAGGTCCTCGTGCAGCATCGTGTGGCGACGGATGAGGTCCTCGAACCGGGACAGCTCCTCGGGCGTCGGCAGCTCGCCGTAGATGAGCAGGTAGGCCACCTCGACGAAGGTCGAGTGCTCGGCCAGCTGGCCGATCGGGTAGCCCCGGTAGCGCAGGATGCCCTGGTCGCCGTCGATGTAGGTGATGGCGCTCTTGCACGAGGCCGTGTTGACGAAGCCGACGTCGTAGGTGACCAGACCGGTCTCCTTGAGGAGCGAGCTCACGCCGAGCCCGTCATTGCCCTCGACGGCGTCGACACCGGGGAAGGTGAGCTCCTTGTCGGCGACCTTGAGCGTCGCGTCCACTGCCTTGGTCACTTCGTTCCTCCTGTCGCCCCGGGCACGGGCGGTAAGTCGTCGGATTCCGCAGCGACGTTACCCCAGCGTCACCGGGCCTGGGAAAACAGGTGTCGGGCCGTGGACGCGCAGGTCGGGCGACGGGTGAGGGCTCAGAGCCGCTCGCACGCGGCGGCGATGCGCTCGTCGGTGGCGGTGAGGGCGATGCGTACGTGCCGGGCGCCGCCAGGGCCGTAGAACGCCCCGGGCGCCACGAGGATGCCGCGCTCGGCGAGCTCGGCCACGGTCGTCCAGCAGTCCTCGTCGCGCGTGGCCCACAGGTACAGGCCGGCCTCGGACAGCTCGATGCGCAGCCCCGCGCGCGTGACGGCCTCGACGAGGCGCGCCCGGCGCCGCGCGTACACGGCGCGCTGGGCCTCGACGTGGTCGTCGTCGCGCAGGGCCGCCGCCATCGCCGCCTGCACCGGTGCCGGCATGATCATGCCGGCGTGCTTGCGCACCTCGAGGATGCGCCCGACGAGCGCGGGGTCACCGGCCAGGAACGCCGCGCGGTAGCCGGCGAGGTTGGACTGCTTGGACAGGGAGTACACGGCGAGCAGGCCCGTATGGTCGCCGTCGCAGACGTCGGGGTGCAGGATGCTGGGCGTGGCGGTGCCGTACTGCCCCTCACGCCAGTCGAGCTCGGCGTAGCACTCGTCGCTCGCGACGACCACGCCGTGCCGACGCCCCCACTCGACGACCTTGCGCAGGTGGCCCACGCCCAGCACCTGGCCGTGCGGGTTGCCCGGGCTGTTGAGCCACAGCAGCTTCGGCGTCGTGCTCGGCGTCATCGGTCCGAGACCGGTCAACGAGCCGACGACGCGCGGCGTCGCCCCGGCGAGCCGGGCCCCGATGTCGTAGGTCGGGTAGGCGACCTCGGGGATGCCGACGACGTCACCGGTCCGGACCCCCAGGAGGGTGGGCAGCCACGCGACGAGCTCCTTGCTGCCGATGGTGGGCAGCACGGCGTCGGAACCGAGCCCGGGGACGCCGCGACGCCGCGCGAACCACTCGGCGATCGCGGCCCGCAGGTCCGTCGTGCCGACCGTCAGCGGGTAGCCGGGCGCGTCCGAGGCGCCGGCGAGGGCGCTTCGCACGACCTCGGGGGTCGGGTCCACGGGCGTGCCGACAGAGAGGTCGACGACGCCCCCCGGATGCGAGCTCGCCCGCGCCTTGTGGGGCGCGAGCGAGTCCCAGGGGAAGTCGGGCAGGTCGAGCGGCGCCGGGCCCGGGCCGGTGGTCGTGGCCACGGCCTCGTCACCGAGAGGCGTCACTCGTCGTGCGGCTGGGGCGGCAGGGCCGCGACGAGCGGGTGGTCCTTGTCGATGACGCCGAGCTTGGCGGCACCGCCCGGGCTACCGAGGTCGTTGAAGAACTCGACGTTCGCGTTGTAGTAGTCGGCCCACTGCTCGGGGACGTCGTCCTCGTAGTAGATGGCCTCGACCGGGCACACCGGCTCGCACGCGCCGCAGTCGACGCACTCGTCCGGGTGGATGTAGAGCGAACGCTTGCCCTCGTAGATGCAGTCGACCGGACACTCCTCGATGCACGCGCGGTCCTTGAGGTCGACGCACGGCTGGGCGATGACATAGGTCATGGGGAGGGGACCTCCTGGGAGCGTTCGGGGTGAAGTGCTGCACCGCCTAGTATGCCGGACATGACTGGCGAGCCCACGCGCGACCCCGCTGCTGAGACGGGCCCCGGGAGCACCCCCCTCACGGGCTCCGCAGGCACGCCGGGCTCCACCGACACGACCGGCCACCGCCTCACCGCGGGGCTGACCGTCGGCGGGCGCGTCGTCGTCCGCTACCGCCTCGCGGAAGGCAGCGACGCCGGTGCCACCGACTTCGTCGGCGAGCTCGTGGCGCGCAACGAGGACTTCCTCGTCGTCGACGCCCGGGCCGGGCAGGGTGGTCGGCAGACCGAGCGGGTCATGCTCGTCCGCGCCGACGTCATCGCCGCCAAGGACGTGCCGCCACCGGCGAGCCAGCCGGGTCGCGCGCACCAGCGCGTGTCGGCCGACGACCTCGAGAGGCTCATGGCGCGTGGCTGGACGGCGACGTCCCGCAAGGGGCTCGGCGACTGGCTGATGCGCTCGGCCTCCGGCTTCACCGGGCGGGCCAACTCCGTTCTGGCCGTAGGCGACCCGAGCCTCCCGATCGACAAGGCCATCGACTTCGCCGAGAGCTGGTACGCCGAGCACGACGCTCCTGCGCTGTTCCAGCTGCACGGCCCGACCGGCTTCGACGTCGCCGAGCAGCCGCTCGGCAAGGCGCTCATCGGGCGCGGCTACCTGCCCGGCGGCGGGCGGCCCGAGTGGTCCCGCGTCCTCGTCCTCACCGGCCTGTCCGCGCAGGTGCCGCCGCTCACCACCGAGTCGGTGCCGGTCACCGCGGACGCGCAGCTGTCCCCCGAGTGGCTCATGGCCTACGCCGCGCAGCGCTCCGTCGTGCCGGGCACCACGGAAGCCGTCCTCACCGGCAGCGAGGGGCAGCTGTTCCTCTCGGTGCGCGACGAGCCGACCGGGCGGATCATCGGGATCGCCCGCATGGCGATCCACGCCGGCTGGGCGGGCATCTTCGGCCTCTGGGTCCATCCGGAGCACCGGCGCCGCGGCATCGCCTCGACGATAGTGTCGGCAATCGCGATGGTGGCCCGCGAGAACAACATGCCGGCGATGTACCTGCAGGTGTCCGGCGACAACACCGACGGCGTCGCCTTTTGGAGCCGGCTCGGGTTCACCGTGCACCACGAGTACACCTACCTGGCCCGCCCCGCATCAGCCTGAGGCCGTGGCAGCTCACCGGGTCACGGGGGCGTGGCGCCGGGGTTGGTGCAGATGACCTCGTCCTCGGGCACGTAGTGCGTCGTGACGTCCTCGCTGCGCACGAGCGTCGGGGAACCGGGGCGGTACCACTGCCGGGTCACCGTGACGTCGAACCCGGGGTTCGGCTGCTGCGGGTAGCACGTCGCGCTGTCGCTGCGGATCGTGCGGGGCGGCCTGACGTTCGCGCGCGGACCCTTGACGCTCCTGACGTCCCACACCTTGGTGCTCCAGACCCGCCCGTGCACCTGGCCCTTGTCGACCCAGGTCTGCAGGAGCATCCCGTAGGGGGTGTCGTTCGTCCACCTGTTGTCGATGCTCGGCCAGTAGACGGTGGCCTCGCGGCCCTCGGGGTAGCGCGGGATGAAGAACGCGTGCGGACGGAACTCGAGGAACCGGACCCCGGCGAAGTAGGCCAGGTTGTACACGACGGTCGAGACCTGTGAGACGCCGCCGCCGGTGCCGCGGGTCAGCCGGCCGTCGATGATGACGGTGCCGTCGGCATAGCCCTTGTCCTCCGTGCGCTCGCCGAGGATCGCGTTGAGGCTGAAGGTGCCTCCGGGCGGGACGTACGTGCCGTCGAGGCGCTGCGTGGCGACGACGAGGTTGTTGGTGCGGCTCGGGTCGTCGGTCGGGAACGGCGAGGAGAACTCGACGACCTTCGTCGTGATGCCCGCCCTGACGGCGTCCTGCGTGGAGAACGGGGGCTTGGCCGGGACCGCGGCCACCGTGACCGTGCGGCCCGTGCCGGTACCGGTGACAGCCGCGACGACGGCCTTGGCGACGGCGTCCTCGTCGACGGCCGCACCGTCGACCGACGGCACGAGCCTCGGAGCGCCGTTGCCCGGCCCGAAGACCCAGCGGGCGCTCGTCGCCGACCTCGTCGGGACCGTGACCTTCGCGGCGACGAGCCGGGCCAGGCCGGGCTCGTCGAAGCTCGCCCGCAGGCCGCCGGACCCGTCGGCCTCGACCTTGACGAAGGGGACCAGCTCGGTCGGCTGCACGACGACGCGCGACGTGCCGGCCACGAGGGTGACCGGCCCGGAGACGATGGCTGCGGCCGTGGTGTCGGCGAACTGCTCGACCGCCGCACCGGCCACCGTCGGCGCGGTGTCGCGCACCGCGGCGACGGCGGTCGTGGACTCGGGGAAGGCGCGCCGCAGGGCGAGCTTGGTGCCCACCACGTCGAGCGTCCGGCCGGACCGCGGCATCTCCACCGTGACGCGTCCGGCGGGGAAGGTGACCCGTCCCTCGCGCGGCGGCTGCTCGACCCTGGGGGCCAGCGCGTCGAGGTAGGCCGTGAGCCGGTCGTCGTCGACGCTCGTCAGCAGGGGCAGGCGCAGGGACCCGGTCAGCTTGGCCCAGATGGTGCGGGGGTCCAGCGTGAACCCGGTGAGGCCGTCGAGGGACCGGGCCGCGTCGACCCGGAGGCCGGCGTCGACGGGCACGACGCTCACCGGCTCGGCCCGGCCGGGCACGGTGAGCGCGATGGGCCGGGTCAGGACCTCCCGCGCGCCGCGCTCGATGGCGGCGGTGGCCCGCTCGGGCGTCATGCCGCCGACGTGGATGCCACCGACGGACACCGTGGCCGGCACGTGGTCGGCGGACCAGATGCTGAGGCCCGCGTAGGCGCCCCCGAGCACGACGGTGGCG
Organism: Monashia sp. HAY1-2A; assembly: GCF_056755315.1. Taxonomy (NCBI): domain Bacteria; kingdom Bacillati; phylum Actinomycetota; class Actinomycetes; order Micrococcales; family Intrasporangiaceae; genus Intrasporangium; species Monashia sp. HAY1-2A. Next base: position 2,959 of record NZ_JBNDHY010000016.1, on the reverse strand, counting down.
GCGAGCAGCCGGACCGCGGTGGCGCGGCTCTCGCGGCGGGGCTGGGGCTGCCAGGTGTCCATGGGCCTCCGTACGCGGCGTCGTGCGCGGGCACGGCCTCGGGTGCGGCTGGTGGTGGCTCGAACGGTAGCCCGCCCGGGGCCCGGCACCGGCGAGGCGGACCGGTGTGGCCCGGACGTGACCGAGTCGTTGCGAGGATCAGGCGAGCAGGCCCACCTCCGACGCGGGGACGGCGCCCCCGAGCGTCTCCCACGTCACGGGGTCGACGCGGCGGAAGCCCTCCCGCGTCGATGTCCGGGCGGCGATGAGGTTGGACAGCGCGTGCACGTCCTCGCTGGCCACGATGACCTGCGTGGCGTGCGCGCGCAGCGCCTGGTTCTTCACCGCCCTGGCTGCGGCGTCCTCGACGACGTGCGTCACGCGCTCGTCGGGCACGACCGACGGCGGGAACGGGTCGTCGGCGGCGGGCAGGACGAGCGGCGGCAGCCCGTCGGGGCGGGCCAGGCAGGCGGGGTCGGCGGCGTGCAGCCAGGCGCGGTCGGCGCGGGCCCACGACACCGGCGTGAGGATCTCGAAGGCGCGGCCGGGCCGCTCCGAGGCCTCGAGCAGGCGCAGCGCGCGCCGGGTCGCGTCGTGCGTCCGGACGTGGTCGGGGTGGCCGTAGCCGCCGTGCGCGTCGTAGGTGACGACGACGTCGGGGCGCACCACGCGGAGCACCCCGGCCACGAGCGCCGCGGCCTCCTCGAGGTCGACGCCGGCGAACGCGTCGGGGCGGGCTGCCGCCGGCGAGCCCGCCATGCCGGAGTCGCGGTACCGGGACAGCCGCCCGGCGGCGGGGTCGGCGCCGAGCACGTGCATCGTGGCGCCGAGGTGTCGCAAGGCCTCGGCCAGCTCGGCGTGGCGGTGCGGGCCGAGGGCGTCGTCCGGGTGCCCCTCGAGGTGGGCGAGGCCGGGCGGGATGACCTCGCCCTCCTCTCCCAGCGTGCACGTCAGCACGTGCACCTCGTCGCCCCGCGCGACGTGGTGGGCCATCGTCACGCCGCACGTCAGCGACTCGTCGTCGGGATGGGCGTGGACGAACACGAGACGGGCCACGGGGCCTCCTGCCGGTCGGGCGGGTGCGGGGACGGTCAGTGGAGGGAGACGGTCGCGAGGTCGACGATGCCGCCGACGGCGTGGTCCTCGTAGTGCACGACGCCGGCGCCGTGCAGGTACAGCGCCTTGGTCGCCGAGAGCGCGACGTAGCCGCCGGCGTCACGCAGCGCGGTGTCGGCCTGCAGCCACACCTTCGCACGCTGCTCGGGGTCGGGCGTGGCCTCGGCCTGGTCGATGAGCCGGTTGACGGTCTTGTCGTCGACGTAGCCGACGTCCTGTCCGGGACCGGTGGAGTCGATGTTGATCCGCGAGTCGAAGAGGGCCGGCAGGACGCCCGAGGCCGACGGCCAGTCGGGCGTCCAGACCCCGCGGAAGACGTCGAAGGACGCGCCCGCCGTCTTGCGCTCGATCGTCTCGTAGTACTCCTCGGGGGCGACGCCGGTCAGCTCGACCTCGAAGCCGGCCCGCTCCCAGCCGGCCGCGAGGGCCGCGTAGGCCTTGTCGCCGAGGACCGAACGCGCGTAGACGACGCGCACCCGCACCGGCGTCCTGACGCCGGCCTGCTGGAGCACGCGGCGCGCCTGCTCCGGGTCGCCGTCGACCTTGGCGCCGCTCGGCACCTCGACCGTGGAGGGGTCGACGGCCGGTGACAGGATCGACCACGTCGGGGTGCCGGCCCCCTCGCCCCCGTTGGCGGTGACGTACGTGGCTCGGTTGGTCGCGAGCGCGAACGCCTTGCGCACAGCGGGGTTCGACATGACGGGGCTGCGCATGTTGAGCGCCAGGTAGTCGACGTTGCCGGTGTAGGGGAAGGTGAGGCGGGCCTGCAGGTCGGTGCCGGCCTGGTTGCGCAGCGTCGGGCTGGCCTGCACCCACGAGACCGCGTACGCGTCGTCGTCACGCTGGTTGAGCAGGCGCTGGATGACTGCGGCCTCACCGAGCCCCGTCGTCACCTCGATGCGGTCGGGGTAGGCCCGGCGGACGGGGTCGGTGCGGGGGTCCCAGTTCGCGTTGCGCACGAACGTGCCGCCCTCGTCGGCCTTCCACGGCTTCTCCAGCCGGTAGGGGCCGCTCGACATGACGTCGTAGGAGGTCTTGTCGTCCTTGCGGTCGCTCGAGGCCTTGCGAGGGGCGAACTCGGGCAGCGCCACGACGTACGGGAAGTCCGGCTCGGCGTCGCGCAGGTGGAAGGTGATGGTGCGTCCCGAGCAGGCCACGGCCCGGTCGAAGTCCGGCTGGTGGGCCGTGTCGTCCGGGCCCTGGTAGACCGGCTTCTCGAGCCCCTCGGCGGTGACCTTCGTCGGGATGTCGAGCAGGAAGCTGGCGTAGTTGGTGCCGGCGACGTGGGTGCGCCGATCGAAGGTGCGCGCGATGCCGTGGCGGACGTCGTCGCACGTGATCGGCGAGCCGTCCTGCCACGTGAGCCCCTCGCGCAGGGTGAACGTCCACGTCCGCCCGCCGTCCTTGGCGGTGCCGGTGTCGGTGGCGAGGTCGGCGACGACGTCGCGCTGGTGCGCGCCCGTGCCGTACGCGGTCAGGCCGCGGGCGAAGACGCGCTGGGCGAAGAACGCCTCGGGCCCGACGTACATCAGCTGCGGGTCCCACGTCGCGACCTGGCCGGCCACGAGCACCTCGAGCGTTCCGCCCGGCTGCGGGGCCGCGTCACTCCCGACGCTGCCCGTCGACGTCGCCGGCCGGACGACGTCTGTGGCCGCGCCGGCATCACCCGTGCCGGTGCACCCGGCCGCCGCGGACGCGAGCAGGACCGCGGCGAGGCCGGCCCCGAGGGACTGTCTCTTATACACATCTCCGAGCCCACGAGACGCGTAGTAATCTGGGGGGGCGGGCTTCTGGTGGGAAGGGG
>NZ_JBNDHY010000015.1:0-45631 GCF_056755315.1 Monashia sp. HAY1-2A | reverse complement strand
GAAGACGTGGAAAGAGGTGGATCGTGAGGCGCAGGAAGTACGAGGAGTTCGAGACCGACAACGGCACGGTGCTGCACTACGTCCGCCACGAGAACGGTGGCGGATACGTCGAGCGTCACGCCGAGGTCGACACGAGCGCCTACGTCGGTGACACGGCGTACGTGGACCGGGGCGCGACCGTCGGACCCCGCGCCAACATCCAGAGCGGCGCCTGGATCGATGCCGGCGCCACGGTGCACGCCGACGCCGAGATCGGCTCGGCTGCCCACATCGGGCGAGGCGCCGTCGTGGGACGCCGCGCCCGGGTCGGTGCGCGCACCAAGGTCGGACCACGTGCGCACATCTGGGACGGCGCGCGCATCGACGTCGACGAGACGATCGGCGCCGATGCCGTGATCCGCAGGCCCAGCACCAAGCGCCACGCCGCCTAGGACTCGGGCGGACGTGACCGCAACCGAAGGGCCCCACGACAGTAGTCGTGGGGCCCTTCGGTGTGCCTGTCGCCGGATCAGCTGCAGCCGCTGGTGCTGCCGCAACCCTCACAGACGTAGCAGGAGCCGGCGGGACGCATCTTCGTGCCACAGGTCATGCAGATCGGGGCGTCGGCGGTGATGCCGCCGAACTTCTCGAGCAGCTCCGCGGAGCTGTGCACGTCACCCGAGGCCTCGCGAGCCGACGCCGCACCGGCCCCGAACTTCACGTCCACCTCGGCCGACTTCTCGGCCTTGTGCTCGGGCTTCGGCTCCTTGCGGGTCACCGGCGTCGACTGCTGGAGCGACGCGAGTTCCTCGGCCAGCTCCTCCTCGTCCTCCGAGTCGTCGGCCTCGATGGCCTCGTAGGAACCGGTCTCGACCTGGCGCGCACGCTCCTCGGCGGTGTGGATGCCCATGAAGGAACGGGTGTCGAAGTCGAGGTAGTCCAGCGCGAGACGACGGAAGACGTAGTCCATGAGCGACTGGGCCATCCGCACGTCGGGGTCGTCGGTCATGCCGGCCGGCTCGAAGCGCAGGTTCGTGAACTTCTCCACGTACGTCTCGAGCGGGACGCCGTACTGCAGGCCGACGGACACGGCGATCGAGAAGGCATCCATCACGCCGGCCAGGGTCGAGCCCTGCTTGCCGAACTTGAGGAAGATCTCGCCGAGCTCACCGTTCTCGTACGTGCCGGCGGTGAGGTAGCCCTCCGCGCCTCCGACCGCGAACGACGTCGTCTGCGACGTCCGGCGCTTGGGCAGGCGACGACGCACCGGGCGGTACTCGATGACCTTCTCGACCTTGGGCTCGACGGTCTCGGCCGGGGCGTCCTTCGCCTTGTCCTTGGCCGTCGAACCGCCGTCGGACAGCGGCTGGCCGACCTTGCAGTTGTCGCGGTACACGGCGAGCGCCTTGATGCCGAGCTTCCAGCCCTGCATGTAGACGTCCTCGATCTCCTCGACCGTCGCCGTCTCGGGCAGGTTGACGGTCTTGGAGATGGCCCCGGACAGGAACGGCTGTGCCGCGGCCATCATGCGCACGTGGCCCATCGGGGAGATGGCGCGCTGGCCCATGGCGGTGTCGAAGACCTCGTAGTGCTCCGGCTTGAGGCCCGGGGCGTCGATCACGTGGCCCTTGTCGGCGATGTACTCGACGATGGCCTCGATCTGCTCCTGCTGGTAGCCCAGCTTCTTGAGCGCCCGCGGGATCGTCAGGTTGACGATCTGCATCGAGCCGCCGCCGACGAGCTTCTTGAACTTGACGAGCGAGAAGTCCGGCTCGATGCCGGTCGTGTCGCAGTCCATCATGAAGCCGATGGTGCCGGTCGGGGCCAGCACCGACGCCTGGGCGTTGCGGTAGCCGTGCTTCTCGCCGAGCTTGATGACGTCGTCCCACGCCTTCGTGGCGACCTTGTGGATGCTCGAGTCCATGTCGTCGAGCGTCTTGATGTCGTCGTTGGCGGCCTGGTGCTTGCGCATGACGCGCTTGTGGGCGTCGGCGTTGCGGGCGTAACCGGCGTAGGGACCCACGACGGAGGCGAGCTCGGCCGAGCGCTTGTACGCGGCACCCGTCAGCAGCGAGGTGATCGAGCCGGCGAGGGCGCGGCCGCCCTCGGAGTCGTAGCCGTGGCCGGTGGCCATGAGCAGGGCGCCGAGGTTGGCATAGCCGATGCCGAGCTGGCGGTAATCCCGCGTCGTGTCACCGATCGACTCGGTCGGGAAGTCGGCGAAGCAGATGGAGATGTCCATCGCCGTGATGACGAGCTCGACGACCTTCTGGAAGGTCACCGCGTCGAAGGTGTCGTCGTCGCGGAGGAACTTCAGCAGGTTGAGCGAGGCGAGGTTGCACGAGCTGTTGTCGAGCGACATGTACTCCGAGCACGGGTTGGACGCGGTGATGCGGCCGGTCTCGGGGTTGGTGTGCCAGGCGTTGATCGTGTCGTCGTACTGGATGCCCGGGTCGGCGCACTCCCACGCGGCCTGGGCGATCTTGCGGAACAGTCCGCGGGCGTCGATCTCCTCGATGACCTCACCCGACAGACGTGAGCGCAGGCCGAACGGCGTGCCGTCCTCGACGGCCTTCATGAACTCGTCGTTGACCCGCACCGAGTTGTTCGCGTTCTGGTACTGGACCGAGACGATGTCCTTGCCGCCGAGATCCATGTCGAAACCGGCGTCGCGCAGGGCGCGGATCTTGTCCTCCTCGCGCGCCTTCGTCTCGACGAACTCCTCGATGTCGGGGTGGTCGACGTCGAGGACGACCATCTTGGCCGCGCGACGCGTCGCCCCGCCGGACTTGATGGTGCCCGCCGAGGCATCGGCACCACGCATGAACGACACCGGGCCCGATGCGGTGCCACCCGAGGAGAGCAGCTCCTTGGACGAGCGGATGCGGGAGAGGTTGAGGCCGGCGCCGGAGCCGCCCTGGAAGATCTTCCCCTCCTCCTTGTACCAGTTGAGGATCGAGTCCATCGAGTCGTCGACCGACAGGATGAAGCAGGCCGAGACCTGCTGGGGCGACTTGGTGCCGACGTTGAACCACACGGGCGAGTTGAATGAGAAGACCTGGTGCAGCAGCGCCCACGTCAGCTCGTGCTCGAACACCTCGGCGTCGGCGCCGGTGGCGAAGTAGCCGTGCTGCTTGCCCGCGGCGACGTACGTCAGGACGACGCGGTCGATGAGCTGCTTGAGCGAGACCTCGCGGGCCGCGGTGCCGACCGCACCACGGAAGTACTTGGTCGTGACGATGGTGCTCGCGTTGATCGACCAGAAGTCGGGGAACTCGACCCCGCGCTGCTCGAAGATCGTCTCGCCCGTCTTCCAGTTCTGCTGGACGACGTCGCGCTTCTCCCACGTCACCTCGTCGTACGGGTGGACGCCTGGCGTGGTGTAGATGCGCTCGATCTTGACGCCCTTGGCGCCCGTCTTCGAGCGAGATGTGCGGTTACCGATCTCCGTCATGTCGTGCGGCCTCCCTGACCGTGTGCGGGCCCGCCCCGGGCCCGTGTGCTCGTCGTGTCGTTAGGTGCCAGTGTCTCGCCGGGGTCTGACAGTCCCCTTGGTGGTGTGGGCGATTCGTGTGGAGGGTGGTTACCGCTGCGCGCCGATCCCGGGGTGGGGCTGCGGGCCCGTCCCGAGCGCGTCACGTTCGGCTCGAAGCAGCGCGATGGCCCCTTCGAAGTCCTCGAGGCTCTCCCAGGCCTGGTACACGCTGGCGAACCTCAGGTAGGCGACCTCGTCGAGCTCTCGGAGCGGCTCGAGGACGGCCATGCCGACCTCGTGCGCCTCGATCTCGGCGTTTCCCTGCGATCTGATGGCTTCCTCGACCTTCTGGGCCAGCAGCGCGAGGTCGTCCTCGGTGACCGGTCGGCCCTGGCAGGCCTTTCGGACGCCGGAGAGGACCTTGGCCCTGCTGAACGGCTCGGTGACGCCGGACCGCTTGATGACGTTGAGGCTCGAGGTCTCGAGGGTCGTGAAGCGGCGGTTGCACTCGGGGCACTGGCGACGGCGGCGGATGGCAGTGCCGTCGTCGGTGGTGCGGGAGTCGACGACCCGCGAGTCGGTGTGCCGGCAGAACGGACAATGCACGCGTGGTCACCTCCCTCGTCCGAGAAACCCAGTGGTGGGAACGCCCTCGGCCACCCCCTTATGCCGCCCTCGCTCGCTCGCAGGCAGGCTCCCGTGTTCGTGGACCGGGCGCCGCCTGGGGATGAGTCTGTGGACGGACTGGGGACGACCTGTCCATAACCCCCGCGTGGCTGGGGACTACATGTGGACGTCTTACATCCGTGTAACTACTAGATGTAGGGGTAACTCTAGGCACGTCGTGACCTGCGTCGCAAGCACATCGGAGAAACCGGACATGCCGGGTCGCTGACCTGCGGAAACGTCACACAGGTCCCGATCGTCCCGGCGTGTCACACCACCGTCCACCCCTAGATCTAGGGGTGGTCCATGACGGCGACTCCCCTATCTACCGATGGGGAGACGAACGAGAGGCGGTGGAGGGATCGCCGGCACGGAGACGCAGCTGCGCTCGACCGGGGTCTGGCGCACGGTGAGGTCGCGACGACCGACCGCGACCGCCACGAGGTTGTCGGCGCTGACGCTCCCGGCATGCAGGTAGTCGGAGTGGCCGGTCGAGGTCCGTGCGGGCTCGTCGGCCCCCGCCCCGATGGCGCGCCAGGCGTTGCATGCCCTGGCCGGGTCCTTGAGCGACGTCGTCGACAGGGAGACGGCACCCCGGACGGTGTCCGGGCGCTGCCCGTGCAGCGGCCAGCCGGGACGCGCGACGAGGTCATGAGCGGCGGACAGGACGTTGAACGACCCCGGCTTGAGGCCGGTCCGTTCGATGCGGTCGAAAGGGACGCCCGGCGACCCGAAGACGGCGACGTCATCCACCGAGCTCGTCAGCAGGAGGGCGTGACCGGCGAGCACCGAGCCGTACGAGTGCGCCCACACGGTCTGGTGCACGCGCCGGTCCCGTGCCGCCCCGACCCCGGTGACGAACACCGCGAGCTCGTCCGCGTTGTCCCGGGCCAGCTTCGGGTTGAGCACGCTGCGATCGATGCTGGTCAGCACCTCGTCGGCCTGAGGAGCCTCGTACCCCATCCAGGTGACTATCGCGACGTCCGTACCATTCGCCTCGGTGAGGGCCTGACGGCGGAGCGGCGCGAAGAGGTCGTCATAGCGCTCGAGGTCGCCCCGGGCCGTCGTCCCCATGCCCCCGACGAAGGTGACGACGTGCTCAGCCCGGTCCACGTCGCCCTGCGCGAGGACCACCTTGACGTCGGCGCCGGTGGCATCGACGAGCACGAGCCGGCGAGCCACCCCATCCCGACGCCCGATGACGGCGCGGATCGCCCGCAGGTCCTCGACACGGTCGCGAGTCCGGGCCACGGCGCCCGCCGTCCGCCGGCTCCGCGGGTCACGGCGGGCAGCCTCGTAGGCGCTCGACGCCGCTCGTTCTGCCTCCGCGAGGAGGACGAGGTTCGCCTCGTGCCGCGCTACGGCCGGGATGCCGTCACGCGCACCGACCCACTGCGGGTGCTCGTGGACGACGGCGTTGCGCTCCGCCTCGGTGAGGCAGCGCCACCAGGCGGCGGACGCGTAGGCGCCGGACGCGTCGTGGACGACGACCGGAGGCACGGGCACGGGCGGGGTGCCCCTCGCGGCTAGCAGATCCATCCCGGACCGACCACCGCGCGCGACGGAGAGGAGGTCCGCCGCGAGGCCGGCATCGACGTCTGTCGCGATGCGCACGGCCTGACGGAGGTAGGTGTGGACCTCCTCGCGCAGCAGCTCGTCGCGTCGAGCGCGGTGGGCCTCGAGGACCGGGTCGAGACCGGTCGCGCGCACGGGAAGGAACAGCGTGCCGTCGTGTCCGAGCCAGGCGCCGTCGGAGGCCGCGCGCTCGTCGGCCCGGGCGAGCAGGTCCTGTGCGGCCTGGAGGCGGATGGCGCCGTCCTGCAAGGCGGTGGACGACGCCGCCAGGCACGCCGCGAGGCGGGCGAGGCCGGCGACGAGGGTCACCTGCCGTTCGGCGGCCGCGCTCGACGCCGGTCCCGACCACGTCGAGCCCCGGCGATGCAGCAGGTCCGCCACGACGGCCTGGACCTCGAGGCGGCTCTGCGTGAGACGGCGGGCGGCGAGCTCGAGGGCACCGGGACGAGCCGTCCGCACGCGAGCGACGTCGAACGTCGTCACGGCGCACCGTCACCGGACGGGTTCGTGAACGCCCGGGCGGCGGCATGCTCGACGCCGGAGTACAGCCTCGAGGCCTCCTGGAGGGCCGACCCGAGGCCGAGCAGCTCCACACGGGCCTCACGAAGCCGTTCTCGCCAGGCGAGCGAGATCCGGGAGACGGATGCGGCGAGCATGCCGCCGGCGAGCGCCACCCCGACCGGCTCGACCGCGAGATCCGGCCTCACCACGGTCAGGCGCGCGAGCGCCCAGTCTGCCGTCGCGGCCGCGTCGTCGACCGTGCCCGTGTCCACCTCGTACCGCATGCGCTCCCCTTCCCGAGATCCCCACGGTAGGAAGGACATCGCTCGCGGGCAGAGGTGCATCCACAGGCCCGGGGACCGGCGCCCAGCGTCCATGCCTCATCCACAGGGCGGCCGAAGCCGGACACAGCAGGACGCCGCACCCGAAGGGGTGCGGCGTCCGGGCCACCAGACGGGGTCGAAGCGCCTGGAGGGCCAGCCGCTGAAGGTGGAGCCAACGCGGCGGTCGGGGGACGTGCCGGGAGGCGGCACGAACGGCGACGTCAGGGAGCCGGGATGACGAGCCGCTGGCCCGTGTGGATCATCGACGTCGAGAGGGAGTTGGCCAGCTGCAGCTCGACGACCCCCTCGCGCACCGGAAGGCCCGGGAGCTCACGAGCCGCGATGCCCGACAGGGTCTGACCCGACTCGACCGTGATCGTGCGCGGTGCACCCGTGGCCGAGGCGAGCTGACTGGCGAGGCCGATCCCGAGGGCGAGGACCACGGCGCCGACGAAGAGCGTCACGACGAGGCGGCCGAACCGCGTCAGGCGCATCCGCGGGCGGGCGGCACGGGCGGCCCGCACGGCGGCGCGTCCGGTGGGAACGAGGACGAGCTGCGGCCGCGAGACGAAGTCGGACTCCCCGACCCCCGTCTCCCGCTGCCGGCGAACGGCTTCGATGGCGACCACGCTCATGCTGACCTCCCCTTGCTGCTGACTTGCGAACATGTGTTCGATAGAACGCCTGTACGAGTTGTAGCACGTCTGATCGATGAAGTCGAGACATGCTTCGAACAGGTGTTTGGCAACTGTGTTCGAACCCCGTACGCTTTCCTCACACCACCAACCACACCAGTCACCACTGACACTGGCCTCGCGAGCGCCGGGACCGGGGTGCCTGGGGCCGCCGACGAAGGGGACACCATGGGCGTGACCGAGCTTCCCGACCGCGACAAGGGCGATGGGCTGACGATGCGCCAGCGGCGCGTGCTCGAGGTGATCCGCAACTCCGTCGACCGACGCGGCTACCCGCCGAGCATGCGCGAGATCGGTGAGGCCGTCGGGCTCGCCAGCCCGTCGAGCGTCAGCCACCAGCTCGCCGCCCTCGAGCGCAAGGGCTACCTGCGTCGGGACCCCAACCGTCCGCGCGCCCTCGAGGTCGTCTCCCCCGACGCCGGAGACGCGACGGGGCGCCGCGGGCGCGCCGCAGCGTCCGACCAGCACGACGTCGAGACCGACTCCGGTGACACGCGCCCCGAGGCGTCGTACGTGCCCGTCCTCGGCAAGATCGCCGCCGGGGTGCCCATCACCGCCGAGGAGGTCGTCGAGGACGTCTTCCCGCTGCCCCGCCAGGTCGTCGGCGAGGGGCAGCTCTTCCTGCTCAAGGTCCAGGGCGACTCGATGGTCGACGCCGCGATCTGCGATGGCGACTGGGTGGTCGTGCGCCAGCAGCCGACTGCCGAGAACGGCGACATCGTCGCGGCGATGCTCGACAACGAGGCCACGGTGAAGACCTTCAAGCGCAAGGACGGTCACGTGTGGTTGCTGCCTCACAACGAGGCCTACGACCCGATCGACGGCGACGATGCGACGATCCTCGGAAAGGTGACCGCAGTCCTGCGTCGCGTCTGAGCAGCCCCCACCGCGGCCACATCACGGGCGCGTCGCGGATCATCTGCGGCGCGCCGTGAGGTATCCGCACCCTGGACTCGCCACTCTGGGAGCACAGTGCCTGAGGAGGACGCCATGCCCGACCGGCCCGACCGCGACGTCGTCTTCACGTATCGCTATCTGCGGGGCGGCATGGTGGCGCTGCTGCTCATGCTGCTGCTGTCCGTCGTGCTCCAGTGGTGGTGGGGCACGAACCGGTCGTGCTGGCTGGGCTCGATCAGCGCCTACTACTTCACCCCTGCGCGCACGGTCTTCGTCGGCAGCCTCTGCGCGCTCGGCGCCGCCCTCGTCGTCTACAAGGGCCACTCGTCGGAGGAGGACGTGCTCCTCAACTTCTCCGGCTTCATGGCGTTCGTGGTCGCCATGGTGCCCACCGTCCCGGACGATCGCTGCAGTGTTGCAGGCGCGCCCAACCCGTTCGCCCTGCCCACGACGGCCATCTCCGACGCGGTCGACAACAGCGTGTGGTCCCTGGTCGCCGTGGGTCTCCTCGCCCTCGTCGTGACGGCATGGCTGCGACGCGCCGAGCTCAGGGACCCCGCACGCCGACCACCGGTGCGCACCCTGCTCGTCACCGCGGCGTGCAGTGCCGTGGTCGTGTTCGAGCTCGTGCTCTTCCTCGCGCTGCCCGACCGTTTCGTGGCCCTGAGCCACGGCATCGCCGCCGCGACGATGGTGGCCGGCGTCATCGCCGTCATGGTCCTCAGCGCCTTCCGGGTCGAGGACCGACACACCTCGACCCAAGAAGCGGCGGGGTACAAGAGGTGGTACCTCGTCATCGCCGGGACCCTGGCTGCGCTGCTGGCCCTCACGGTGCTCGCACACCTGACGCTGCACGGCTTCGACCACGTGATCCTGATCTGCGAAGTCATCATCATCGTCCTGTTCTGCGCCTACTGGATCCTCCAGACCAAGGAGCTGTGGAACCTGCGCGACAGCACGGACCTCGAGGCTCGTAGGGCCGCCGCCATCGCGGAGTGACGGCCCGGTGGTTCGCCACCGCCGGTCGTCGGACGATCAGTTGCGGACGAGGACGCTCCGCGCCTCCTTGACGGTGATCGGGGTGCCCGGCTGCGGCACGGTCACCGTTTCAGGGATCGAGATCCACGCGCCGCCGTTGATGCGGAAGTCCGCGCCGAACGTCACGTCGACCCGCGACGTGTACGTGCCCGGTCTGCGGTAGGTGTGGACGATGTCGCCGTCGGGGTAGACGCCACCGGGCGAGGTGGTCGGGCCCTCGCTCGTGCCGTCCCCGAATCGGTACACGTAGCTGACGAGCTTGGGACGGATCTCGACGCGGTACCCGAACATCGTGGCCGGGTCGACGAGGTCGATCTCGCCCGGCTGGAACCCCCTGCTGGCCCAGTCGACCTTGTAGAAGGTCTTGAGGTTGACGAGCGTCGTGTTCCCCCTCGGCTGCGTCGAGATCGTTCCTTTCGACCACACTGTTCTATGGAAGGCATCCACGATCATTGCCACCGTGGGGATAGGTTTTGCGCCTGGCACTAGATTCGGCAGACACGTCGACCCCACGTACGCCCAACCGCTCGGTCCAGCTTCTTCGACTGACGGCCATTTCGCGGATGGCAAACGAACACCGTCTCTGTTTACCCACATCCGAAAGACATCGGTCAAGGGACCAGACCCGACCTCTGGCCCCTTGTCTCTACATGCAGCTAGCGCGGCGTTATAACAAGCCCCGCTAGCATCGCGCCCTCCGAGATCACAACCAGCGATGGCCGAGCGGTATTTCCAGTGATCGCCGCCCCGAGCAATCATTTCCGCATGCTCGACGGCAAGTCCCTTCAAGACTGGTTCGGTCAGAGATGCTGTCGCACCGGAGGACCCCACATCCCCATTGAAGTCCGCAACAGCGGCGCGGGCAGAATGGAAGAGAAGTAGTGCGGCCGCACCCAACGCCACGGCACTGCGCAGCCTCATGAAGCGACCTTGATGTCATGGATGATCCAGCCGGTGCTGCCCCATTCGAGATAGAACAGCAGTTGGCTAGGCTTCAGCTGATCCGTCGTGATCTTTCGACCGCGGGCGTCAACGATGCTCCGTTCTAGCTGCCGCCCATAGAAGAGCACTCGTTCACGCCCTTCGACAGCCCCCAGCCCGACTACACTTTCTATCTGCACCGGGGCGCCGTCGTAGTGATGCCCTTCAGACTCGAGGCGACTGGCCGTTCGTCGCAGGGCGGTACAAGCCTTGGAGGTTTCGAAACGGCAGAACGGCCCCAGAAGTTTCGGATCGGCCTCAACCCACGAACGGTTCAAGACCTGGAGAAAATGGCGGACGAAGGCTTCGGCGCCGGCCTTGTCCTTGGTCTTGGCCGCGTCGGGGAGGCCTGCCGGGAAGGTGGGGCCTGCACTGGTCGATGCGGTCGTGGGCGCCGCTGAGGTCGTGCTCGTCCCACTCGCGGTCGTCGACGACACCGGCGCACTCGTCTGCACCGGGGCCGGGTCGCCCCCGCCGCAGGCCGCCAGCGTCGTCGCCAGCGCCAGACCAACGGCGGCGCACGTCATCCTCTGATGTCTCAGCACGAGTCTCGGTCCCCTGTTCGGCGAATCTTTGGCCCTGCCCACCGGGCGCAAACGGACGAAAACGTCATCGAACGCTCCCACAGATGGTGCCGCAACCGCATCCCGGGCGCCCGCCGTCGTCCACAGGCCCGTCGTCGGCATCGGCGTCGGCGTACAGCCGGAGCGTCGCGTCAGTGACCGAGCGCGGCGCGCAGGCGCGGCAGCGCTTCGCCGAGCGGGGCATGCAGGCGGATCGTGGCCTCGGCGTCCCCCCGCGTCGCAGAGCGGGTCACGATGGCCACCGGCACACCGGCCTGGTGCGCCCGCCGCACGAACCGGTACCCGCTCATCACGGCCAGCGATGACCCGAGGACCAGCACGGCACCCGCCGACTCCACGAGTCCGAAACACTTCTCCACCAAGGACTTCGGCACCGACTCGCCGAAGAACACGACGTCCGGCTTGACCGTGTCGTGGCCACAGACCAGGCACCGCGGCGCGTGGAACGACGCGACGAGCTCGTCGGCGAGCACGATGTCGCCGTCCGGCCGCACCTGCTCACCCCACTGCGACCCGACCGCGGCGGCGGCCGCGGCGAACCGGTCCATGAAGCCGGGGTTGCCCTCGGTCATCCGCTCGTGCAGTCCGATCCGCGAGGTCACCTCACCGCAGGTCAGACATACAGCCCGGTCCAGCGACCCGTGCAGCTCGACGACGTCGCGCGCGCCGGCCGCCTGGTGCAGGCCGTCGACGTTCTGGGTGATGACCGGACCGACGTAGCCGGCGCCCTGCAGCTCGGCGACCACCCGGTGGCCCTCGTTCGGCGTGGCCGCGTTGAACCGCTGCCAGCCGATGTAGCTACGAGCCCAGTACCGGCGCCGGGCCTCGCTCGAGCCGGCGAACTCCCCGTAGGTCATGGGCTCGACGCGCCGGGTGCCGTCGGGACCCCGGTAGTCCGGGATGCCGCTGTCGGTCGACAGGCCCGCACCGCTGAGGACGAGGACGTCGCCCGCGCTGACGAGGTCGACGAGGTCGTCGAAGGTACCGAGGTCGCTCACCTCGAGCGGCAGCCGACGCGAGGTGGCGAGCCGCGTCAGGACACCCGGGCCTGATCCGTCAGCGCGTCGCGCGGCACCAGCCCTGATGCCCGCGTCGGCGCCCTCGGGGCCGGGCGTCGCACCGGGGTCAGCGGCAGCCGGCGACTCCTCGAACACGTGCACCCGGCCAGCGTACGCGGACGGGTCCCCGCCGCCATGCTCATGATCGCGAACAGCACGACTTTCCATAATCGTCGGTTATGATACCGGCATGATCGACGCTGCCGGCCTCCGGGTCATGAAGGCCATTGCCGACGAGGGAAGCTTCACGAGCGCCGCAAACGCGCTCGGCTTCACCCAGCCGGCGATCTCACAGATGGTCCGCCGCCTCGAGCAGCGCACCGGCACCGTCCTCGTCGAGCGCTACGGCCGCCAGGTGCGGCTCACCGAGGCCGGCCAGGTTCTCGCGCGGCACGCCGTGGGCGTGCTCGCCGCCCTCGACGCCGCCGAGGAGGAGATCACCGCCATCGCCGGGCTCCGAGCCGGACGCGTCCGCCTCCAGGCCTTCCCCAGCTCGTCGGCGACGCTCGTGCCCAAGACGCTCGCGATCCTCAAGGCCAAGCACCCCGACATCACGGTGACGTTCACCGAGGCGGAGCCACCCGAGTCTCTCGCGGCCCTGCGCAACGGGGACTGCGACGTGGCGGTGGCCTTCGCCTACGAGGGCGCCGACCTCGGTGAGCTCGAGGAGGACCTCTCGCTGCTCGTGACGCGTCGTCTCATGGACGACGAGGTCCGCCTCGTCGTGCCGGGCGCGCACCCGCACGCCTCCGACCCTTCGGCCTCGCTCGTCGACTTCTCCGGCGACGACTGGATCGCGGGGTGTCCCCGGTGTCGCGGCCACCTGCTGTCCCTCGCCGACCACGCCGGCTTCCGGCCCAACGTCGCGTTCGAGACCGAGGACTACGTGGCTCAGCTCGGTCTCGTCACCGCGGGCCTCGGGGTCGCCCTCGTGCCGGACCTCATCCTCAACGCCGCCAAGCACGAGCAGGTCGCGACGCTGCCCCTCTCCCCCGCATCACGCCGGCAGATCCTCGCCGTGACGACGCCGGACCTGCAGCGGGTGCCTGCGGTGGCCGCCGCGCTCGACGCCCTGTGCGAGGCCGCCGGAGCGGATCCCCGTCTGTCGACCGCCGAGCTCGTCGGCGCTGCCCGCGGCTGACACGCCCCCGCAGCCGGAGCACCGCCGGCGGCTGACGCGCCGCGCGCGGACGCGTCGACCGGGCGCGCCGGCCGGAACGTCGGCACAATGGGCGCCATGACCCGGGTCGCGCTCGCCGCCACGGGACCCGCCGCGCTCGAGGCCGGTCTCCACGTCGCCTCCGAGGGCGGCAACGCCGTCGATGCCGCCATCGCCGCTGCGGTCGCCGCGATGAGCACCGAGCCCGGGATCGTCAGCCTCATGGCCGGCGCGTACGTCAACGTGTGGCCCGCGGGCCAGGACCCCGTCGTCGTCGACGGCAACGTCGAGATGCCGGGCCGCGGGCTCGACCCGTCCGCCTTCGGCCGTGGCGTCCGACAGGTCCGCACCGACTACGGCGGCGGCGTGACCCTGGGCGCCGGCCACGGGTCGGTAGCCACATCGGGCGCCGTCCCGGCTCTCGCCGTCGCCAACGAACGATGGGGCACCGTGCCGTGGCGACACCTCGTCGAGCCCTCGGTCCACGCGTGCCGCGACGGCTACCGCATCGGCGCCTCCGCCGCGCTCTACCTCGGCCTCGTCCGCGACACGCTCTTCGGCGCCGACGCGGAGGCTCACGCCCTCGTGACCGGCGCCGACGGCGGGGCGCTCCAGCCCGGAGAGACCTCGACGAACCCGGACCTCGCCGACGTCCTGGAGCTCCTTGCCGCACAAGGGCCCTCGCTGTTCACCACCGGCGCCGTCGGGCGTGTGCTCGTCGAGGACATGACGGCGCACGAGGGGCTGATCACCCAGGCCGACCTCTGCGCGTACGAGGCCGTCGTCCGCCGGCCGAGCCTGCGGCAGGTCGGGGACTGGAGCGTCGCGCTGAACCCACCGCCGTCCGTGGGCGGGCCGATGCTGGCGGTCATGCTCGGCGAGCTCGCCCGCCACGAGGCCTGGACGTGGTCGGAGGTCATCGACATCCAGCGCAGGGTCCTCGCCTACCGGCTGTCGGTCCACGACCGCTCGCGCGACCTCGACGGGGACGGCCACGCCCTCCTCGCCGCCGTGGAGCGACACGGTCTCGCGGGACTGCCCACGTCCGCGTCGACGGCGCACGTGTCCGCGGTCGACGAGCACGGGAACGCCTGTGCCATCACGATGTCAGCGGGTTACGGGGCGGGCATGGTCGTGCCCGGCACCGGCATCCTGCTCAACAACGCGCTCGGTGAGCCGGAGCTCAACCGGCTCGGCCTGCACGCCGTGCCACCGGGCACGCGGCTCGCCTCCAACATGGCCCCGACGACGGCACGTGGTGCCACCGGAGGTGCGCTGGCCGTGGGGTCCCCGGGAGCGGACCGGATCACGACGGCACTCATGCAGGTCCTCGGTCAGGCGCTGCTGCACCACGAGGGGCTCCAGCCGGCGATCGACGCACCGCGCCTGCACGTGCGTTTCACCGACGACGGCACTCCCCGGGTCGAGCACGAGCCCTCCGAGGCCATCGCCGCGGCCGTCCGGAACGCCGGTCTGACGGCGCACGCGTACCCGGGCCCGCACATGTACTTCGGCGGTGTGGGGGCGGCGCTCCTCGGCGCCGACGGGCTCGTCGCGGCCGGAGACGCGCGACGCGAGGCGGCTGTGGGCGTCTCCCCCTGACGGCTCCCCCTCGACGGATGGCACCCCTCGGGCATGGCGGCGGACCGGCTCACCGGTGGACCGCTCGCACCCCGCCGGCCCCGTCGGTGACCACGGCGACGTCGCCCTCGAGGTCGGTACGGTGCACCTCGAAGCCGCGAGCGTCCAGCGCCCGCAGGGTCGCCGGTGCCGGGTGTCCGTAGTCGTTGCCCGCGCCCACGCTGATGAGCGCGAGGCGGCCGCTGACCGCATCGAGAAGCCGGTCGTCGCGGTTGCCGGACCCGTGGTGGGCCACCTTGAGCACGTCGATCCGTCCCCATCGGGAAGAGTCCAGGGCGGCCTCGTGCACGACGGCGGCGGCGGCCTCGCGCTCCACGTCACCGGCGAGCAGGAGCGTCACGCCGCGCACGTGCAGGGTCAGGACGACCGACCCGTTGTTCGGCACCGACCCGGCGTCGATGCGGCGGGCCGGCCACCACACGTCGGCGCTGACCGGGCCGACGGCGAAGCGGTCCCCGGCCCGGAGGGTCCCCACACGGGCACCTGCGGCGCGGGCGAGCCGGCCGACGCGGTCCGCCTCGTCGGCCGGGTCGGCCACCCACGACGTGCGGACCTCCGTGACCGGCCGGTCCAGCACTCCCGAGAACCCGTCGACGTGGTCGGCGTGGAAGTGGGTGAGCACGACGAGGTCGACGACGCGTACCTCCAGCCGGTCGAGGCACCCCCGCATGAGACCGGGTTCGGGACCGGTGTCGACGACGACGGCGTGGCCCTCGCCGGCGTCGACGACGAGGCCGTCGCCCTGGCCGACGTCGCAGGCGACGAGCACCCACCCGGGCGGTGGCCACGACAGCACGCTCGTCGGCGTGGCGCCACCGACGACGACCACGACGGCGGCGACCACCGCGAGCGGGCGGTGACGGCCACGGTGCCAGGCCCAGGGACCGAGCAGCAGCGCGGTGAGCGTCAGTCCCGCGAGCAGGACGGCGGCCGGGGCCGAGTCTCCCCACGCGACGGACCCGCCCGGCAGGCCCTGGCACCATCGGGCGACGGCGGCGATGCCCTGGGCGGGGACGGCGGCCACCCACGCGAGCACCGACGCGGCGGGTACCCAGACGACCGCGACGACGGCGACCCCGACACCGACGAGCGTCGTCGGTGCGACGAGCGGTGCGGCGAGGAGGTTGGCCAGCACGCCGACGACCGAGATGCTGCCCTGGAGAGGTGCGACGAGCGGGGCGCAGACGACCTGGGCGGCGAGGGGCACCGCGAGCAGCGGGCCGAGAGGCGCCAGGCGCCTCGGCAGGACCGTCGCGATCCGTTCACCCCACGGACGGGCCAGCACGAGCAGACCGAGCGTCGCCACGGCCGACAGCGCGAACCCGAACGAGCGTGAGAGCCACGGGTCCCACACGAGGAGCGCCGCCACCGCCCCGGCCAGTGCGGGCACGCCCGCACGACGACGGGACGAGGAGAGGGCGAGCAGGCCGACGCAGCCCATGACCGCGGCCCGGACGACGCTCGGCTCGGGGCGCGCGAGCGCGACGAACCCGACGAGCACGCCGAACGCCACGAGGGGTCGCCACCGTCGCCGCACGCGCAGGAGGCCGCAGAGGGCCAGCCCGGCAGCGAGGACGAGCGTGACGTTGGTGCCCGACACGGCGGACAGGTGGCTCAGGCCGGTCGCCTGCATCGCGTCGGTGAGCTCGACAGGCGTCTGGGACGTGTCGCCGACGACCAAGGCAGGCACGAGTGCCCGGGCGTCGGGCCACAACCCCGCGGTCGCGTCGCGGAACCGCTCGCGGACGTGGTCGGCCGCCCGGACGAGCGCGCCAGGACCGTCGCGGACCCGGGGCTCGCCGACGGCCGACACGACGGCGACCACGTCGTCACCGGGCTGTGCCGGCGCGAGCCGGCCGACAACGACGAGCTCGTCGCGCCAGCCGACGTCGGCCCAGCCGGGCCCACGTCCGACGACGAGAACAGGCGTCGAGACCTCGGCCGTGCGTCCTCGGCCGGTCACCTGCTCGGCGTCGAGGCGCACGACCCAGAGGGCCGGCCCGGAGCGTTCCGGAGCGGAGCGGTCGGTGCGGATCGGACGGGGGTCGGTCGCGGCCCGCCCGACGACGGTGACGACAGCCTGGTCTGCGGCCAACCCGGGCACGGGACCTGCCGCCCGCACCGCACGGTGGCCCACGGCGGCGACGAGGAGGAGCGCGAGCACCGCGAGCGTCGCGGCCCCGAGCCGCCTGACGGTCCCGGCCGGTTGACCCGAACGGTGGGGCACCACGACCAGACCGAGGCCGGCGAGCGCGGCCATCGCGGACAGGACGGACACGGCCGGCGCTGGCGCGACCAGGCCCCAGAAGGCGACGACGGGCCAGGCGACGACGACCGGCACGAGGAGCCGGACGTCGAGCAGCCCGGCGGTGCGCGGCCGCAGGTGTGCACCCGTACGCCCGGGCGCGGCCCCGGTCACAGGGTCACCTTGGGACGCAGCTGGGACATGAGCTTGTCGCCGATGCCGCTGACCTCGCCCAGCTCGTCGACGGAGGTGAAGCGTCCGTGCTCGGTGCGCCAGTCGACGATGCGCTGCGCGAGCACCGGTCCGACGCCGGGGAGCGTGTCCAGCGCCGCGACGTCTGCCGTGTTGAGGCTGACGAGGGGGCCGCTCGCTCCGCCCGCGCCGCCCGCCGACACGCCTCCCGCCGCGCCCGGCACGCCGGTGCCACCCGCGGCGGGCGCCTCACCGGGCTTCGGGACATGCACCTGCTCGCCGTCGACGACGAGCCGGGCGAGGTTGAGGGCCGCGAGGTCGGCCCCACGCCTCGCCCCGCCCGCGGCCTCGATCGCATCGGCAACGCGTGACCCCGCGGGAAGCCGGACGAGACCCGGTCGGTTCACCTGTCCGACGACGTGCACGACGAGCCGGGCCGACGCCCCCCGGGCCGCGGTCGAGGAGCCGGGCCCGTCGCCGGCGGACCCGGTCGCCCCGGGGCCCGTCGGCGGTGAGGGACCCGACGCTGCGACGACCGAGACCCCGCGGCCCGGAGCCTCCACCGGTCCCGCCGCGGACCGCTCGGCCCAGAGCACCCGAACGACGAAGGCGCACCCGACGGCGACGACGAGTGCGAGCAACGACACGACGGCCGCCGTGGAGACCGCCCGGCGCCCCGACCGCACCTCCTCCGGAACCGTCAACAGGCCGGGGCGCCGGGCCCGGCGCAGGTCCGCCTCGAGGCGACGCGTCTCCTCGTCCTCCGGTGACCGTTCCCCGGCGCCGACGAGCCCTCCCAGCCCCGCGAGTCCGACGCACTCGAGGCCGTCGCGGACCCGGCCCTCGCGGACGCGGCCCGGTGCGGCTTCGTCGTCGTCCGACCCCTCCTCATCCGAGCCGCCGTCGCCCGACGCGTCGACGTCGTCCCCCACGCCGCCCACCTCCGTGGCCCCGGCGTGGGTCGGACGCACGGGTGGCCGGTCCGGCACCCACCCGGACGTGCCCCGGCCCTCGGCGAAAATCTCGGCCACACGGGCCAGGTCGGCGGGACGGTAGGGGCTGCGAGGCATGACGGCACGCTAGGAGGACACGGCCGTCTGCGGCGTCGCCCCGACGCGGGGCTGGGGACGACGCCTCGCCGGCGCGGGGGATGTGGACGAGCGGCACGCCACGTGCCGAGACGTCGGGCGTGCCGATTGCCGCGTCGGCTGCGCGGTGGTCCAGACTGCTCCAATGGCCCGGCACATCATGACCCTGACCTGTGAGGACCGTCCCGGCATCGTCGCGGCCGTCTCGACGGCGCTGCTCGCGCGGGGTGCGAACATCGTCGAGAACCAGCAGTTCTCCGACGAGGACACCAACCTCTTCTTCATGCGCACCGTCTTCGACGCCGACGCCTCCGACGTCGAGAGCGTCCTGGGGGCCATCCGCGAGAGCCCCGCCGTCGTCTCCCAGCACCTGGCCGTCCGCCCCGAGGCCGAGCGCTGCCGCACCATCATCCTCGTCAGCAGGTTCGACCACTGCCTCCTCGACCTGCTCCACCGCTGGAAGTCCGGCGACCTGCCCATCGACATCGTCGGCGTCGTGTCCAACCACGAGGACTGCCGCGGGCTCGTCGAGTACTACGGCCTGCCGTTCACCGTCATCCCCGTGACCCCCGACACCAAGGCCGAGGCCGAGGCCGAGCTGCTGCGGATGGTCGAGGCCGACGGCGTGGGGCTCGTCGTCCTCGCGCGGTACATGCAGATCCTCAGCGACGGCCTGTGCCGCGCGCTCGAGGGCCGGGCCATCAACATCCACCACTCGTTCCTGCCGGGGTTCAAGGGCGCCAAGCCGTACCACCAGGCGCACGACCGCGGCGTCAAGCTGATCGGCGCCTCGGCGCACTACGTGACGGCCGACCTCGACGAGGGGCCGATCATCGAGCAGGACGTCGTGCGCGTCACGCACGCGGAGTCGCCCGAGCGGCTCGTGGCCATCGGTCGTGACGTCGAGCGCCGCGTCCTGTCGCGTGCGGTCCGGGACCACGCGGAGTCGCGCGTCTTCCTGTCCGGACGCCGCACCATCGTCTTCTGAGCCGCGTCCGGCCCCGGCCCCGTTCCCGGGCCCGGGCCGGACGGTCGCCGGCTCAGCGCACGGGTCCGGCCTGAGTCACCCAGACGACGGCCCGCTGCCAGGGTCCAGCGCCCAGTACTGCCGCTCTTCTGGCCTGCACCGAGCAACTGCCGGCCCTTGGCCGGGCCGCTGGTCACGGTGAACAGGGCAGGGGCCTGGCCGAAGTCGTAGTCGGGTCCTGGCGGCTGCGGGCAGTTGACGCCATCACCGAAGAACGGGAACGCACCCCACGGTCCATGCGTCGAAGGGCAGCGCCCGCGTCGCCCACTTGACGGCACCGGTCGTCATGTCGAGTGCGACGATCGAGTCGAAGTCGTCGTCCCCGGGGAGGCAGGCTGCCCGCCCCGCGTCGCTCGTCGCGTTGGCGACGCAGTCGAGCGTCGCCTGCGGTACGTCGTAGTTGGTGCCGGTCGCGATGTAGACGGAGTTCCGGCTCGGGCCCACGGTGGGCGAGCTGCCATAGACCGCGACCCCGGGGGAAGCCAGCCGGCGTCATCGAGGTCGGTCGCAAGGTCCAGTGCGGCCATGCTGCCGCGGAAAGGGCCCTGCGAGCCCTGCCCCACGACGAGTCGCCTGCGCCGCGACAATCCGGCCATCCCAGCTCCTTGCGGAACGACGGCCGCACGGGCCGTCGAATGACCCCTGTGGACCAGTCCACGCTATTCGGCTCTCTGGCTTTTCACAGCGAAACCCGTTTTCCTGCAAGGAATCTGAGTCACGCAACCGGCAATTCGGTCATACTTCGTCCGCCGGCCGGCTCCTCGGCTCGCCCTCCGGCCGCTGCTCGGGGTGGTCGACGTGCTCGAGGCGTCGCTGGCGCCACCAGCCGAGGACGTTGTTGCGGTGGCGCCACAGCACGAGCAGCGCGACGGCGGTGAGCCACGCGACCGTCCACCCGTCACCGGGCGCGTGGCCGGTCCGGACCAGGACGGCGACGACGATCATCGACAGGGCACCGAAGATCGAGCCTGCGGCCACCCACCGGGTCAGGGTCAGCGCCACCGCGAAGACGAGCACGACGACGAGCGCCACCCAGGGGTGCACCCCGAGCAGCGCGCCCAGCGTCGTGGCCACGCCCTTGCCGCCGCGCCCGCGCAGGAACGGCGACCAGATGTGACCGAGCACCGCGGCGACCCCGACGGCGTAGGCGGCGTGGGCTCCGAGGAGGTGGCCGGCCGCGACGGCCGGCACGAGGCCCTTGAGGACGTCGAGGACGCCGACGAGGACCCCCCACTTCCGGCCGAGGACGCGCCCGGCGTTCGTCGCCCCGGGGTTGCCCGAGCCCGCCGTCGCGAGGTCCTTGCCGAGGAGACGTGCGAGGCCGGTGGCGGGGTTGAGGGAGCCGACGAGGAAGGCGGCGACCACCCCTCCGGCCCAGGCGAGCGCCGAACCTGCGGTCACGGCCGGGTGCCCCCCTCCTCCTCGGTGAGCACCTCGCCGGGCCGTGGCGACACCGCGATGGCCACGGTCCCGGGACCCACGTGCGCGCCAACGACCGCGCCGAGCTCGACGACGAGCACCCGGGGCGAGCCGGGAACCTGCGACCGCAGGTGCTCGGCGATCTGCTCGGCCCGCTCGGCAGCGTCGAGGTGGTGCACCGCCAGGTCGACCACGTGCCCGCCGGCCCGGACGTGCTCGAGGACCATCGCCTCGATCCGCGCCACTGCGCGGGCCGACGTGCGCACCTTCTCCACCGGCACGATCCGGCCCCCGCGGACGGCGAGGATCGGCTTGATCGCGAGCGCAGAGCCGAGCAACGCCGACGCGGCGCCGATGCGTCCGCCGCGGCGCAGGTGCTCGAGCGTGTCGACGTAGAAGAGGACGCCGGACGGTTCGAGCCGCGCCCGGACCGCGGCGACGACGGCGGAGGCGTCGGCGCCCTCCCGCGCGGCCTCGGCCCCCGCGACGACGGCGAACCCCATGGCCATCCCGATCGTCTCGCTGTCGAGGACCTCCACGGGGATCGGCGCGTCGGCGGCCGCGGCGCGCGCCGCCTCGACGGTCCCCGACATCTGCGAGGACAGGTGGACCGACACGACGGCGTCGGCGCCCTCGGCGGCGAGCCGCCCGTAGGTCTCGGCGAACACCTGGGGCGTCGGGCGCGAGGTCGTGACGATGGTGTACTCGCGCAGCGCTGCGGCCACCTCGTGCGAGCTGACGTCGTGGCCCTCGATGTGGTCACGACCACCGACGACGACGTGCAGGGGCACGACCTCGATGCCGTGCCGCTCGACGTCCGCAGCCGGCAGGTAGGCGGTCGAGTCGGTGACGATGCGGGTGGTCACGTCGCTCCTTCCGCCGGTCCCGAGGTGGCCCCAACGTACCGGCACCGGGCGCGTCCGTCGGGGACGCGCCCGGTGCCTCGGTCGTCAGACGCGGTCAGGCGCGGGTCGAGCGCCTCAGGCCGGGACGACGTTGACGAGCTTGGGGGCTCGCACGATGACGGTGCGCACCCCGTTCTCGATGGCGGCCTGCACCTTCGGCCGGGCGAGGACCAGCTCGCGCAGGGCGTCCTCGGTGATGCTGGGGCTCACCTCGAGCCGGTCGCGCACCTTGCCCCTGATCTGCACGACGCAGGTCACGTGCTCCTGCACGATCTTGGCCGGGTCGCTCTCGGGGAACGGGGCGAAGGCGACACCGCCCTCGTGGCCGAGCCGCGCCCACATCTCCTCGGCGATGTGCGGGGCGATCGGTGAGACCATGAGGACAAGCGCCTCGACGACGTCACGGGGCGGCACGTCCAGCTTCGTCACGGCGTTGTTCAGCTCGATGAGCTTGGCGATGGCGGTGTTGAAGCGCAGTCCCTCGAAGTCCTCGCGGACCCCGGCGATCGTCTGGTGCAGCTGGGTGGTCAGCGCTTGGTCGGGCTCGACGTCAGCGACCCGGACCTGCCCCGTCGCCTCGTCGACGACGTTGCGCCACAGACGCTGGAGGAACCGCTGTGAGCCGACGACGGCGCGGATCTCCCACGGCTTGCTCAGCTCGAGCGGACCCATCGACATCTCGTAGACGCGGAAGGTGTCGGCGCCGAACGCGTCATACATCTCGTCGGGGCTGACGGAGTTCTTCAGCGACTTGCCGATCTTGCCGTACTCGCGGTTGACCGGCCTGCCCTCCCACGTGAAGGTCGGCTCCTCGCCGTGCCCGCCCGCGTGCTCTTCGACCTCGGCCGCCGGCACGTACTGCCCGCGGCTGTCGGTGTAGGCGTAGGCCTGGATGTAGCCCTGCGAGAAGTACTTCCGGAACGGCTCCTCGCTGCGCACGTGACCCAGGTCGAAGAGGACCTTGTGCCAGAACCGGGCGTAGAGCAGGTGCAGGACGGCGTGCTCGACGCCGCCGACGTAGAGGTCGACGCCACCGGGGTCGCGGGTCCCGGCGGGCGCGCCGTCGACCGTCTCGTCGTGACGGGCCAGCCAGTACTCCTCGTTGGCCGGGTCGACGAACGCGTCGTGGTTCGCCGGGTCGAGGTAGCGCAGGTAGTACCAGCACGACCCGGCCCAGTTGGGCATCGTGTTGGTCTCACGACGGAACGCGCGGGTGCCCCGGCCGTCGCCGAGGTCGACCTCGACGTTGACCCACTCGGGCACCCGTGACAGCGGAGGCTCGGGGCTGCTCGACGCGTCGTCGGGGTCGAACGTCTTCGGGGAGTAGTCCGGCACGTCCGGCAGGGTCAGCGGGAGCTCGTCCTGGGGCACCGGGTGGGCGACGCCGTCGGCGTCGTACATGATCGGGAAGGGCTCGCCCCAGTAGCGCTGGCGGCTGAAGAGCCAGTCACGGATGCGGTAGTTGACGGTGCCGTGGCCGATGCCGGCCTCCTCGAGGAACGCGATGATGCGCTCCTTGGCCTCGGCGACGTGCAGTCCGTCGAGGCTGACCCGCTCGTTGCTCGAGTTGACCGCGACGCCGTCGCCGAGGAACGGCTCGTCGTCGGGGTGGCCCTCTGTCGGTTGCACGGTGCGGACGATCGGGATGTCGAACCGCTCCGCGAACTCCCAGTCGCGGGTGTCCTGCCCCGGCACGGCCATGATCGCGCCGGTGCCGTAGCCCATCAGGACGTAGTCGGCGACGAAGACCGGAACACGTTGCCCCGTCACGGGGTTCGTGGCCCACGACCCGGTGAAGACGCCGGTCTTGTCACGGCCCTCGGTCTGGCGCTCGACCTCGCCCTTGCGCGAGGCGGCGAGGCGGTAGGCAGCCACCGCGGATGCGGGCGTGGCGGAGGCGTCGGCGTCGTCGCCGCGCCAACCGTCCTTCGTGCCCTCCGGCCACGGGCCGTCCGGGACGAGCGCGTCGACGAGCGGGTGCTCCGGCGCCACGACCATGAAGGTCGCGCCGAAGATCGTGTCCGGACGCGTCGTGAAGACCTCGATGCCGCTCTGCTCGCCGGCGGTGGTCACGACCGGGAACGTGACCCGCGCACCCTGCGAGCGCCCGATCCAGTTGCGCTGCAGGCGCTTGACGTTCTCCGGCCAGTCGACGGCGTCGAGGTCGTCGGCGAGGCGGTCGGCGTAGGAGGTGATGCGCATCATCCACTGCGAGAGGTTGCGCTTGAAGACCGGGAAGTTGCCCCGTTCGGACCGGCCCTCGTTGGTGACCTCCTCGTTGGAGAGCACGGTGCCGAGGCCGGGGCACCAGTTGACCGGCGCCTCGGACTGGTAGGCCAGGCGGAAACCCTCGAGCACCGTGGCCTGCTCGGCCGCGGTCAGCTCGGCCCAGGGCCTGCCGTCCCGGGTCAGGACCGCGCGCTCACCGGACTCGAACTGCGCGACGAGCTCGGCGATGGGACGCGCCTTGCCCCGTCCGCCGTCCTCGCGCAGGGCGTCGGGGTCGTACCAGGCGTCCCAGATCTGCAGGAAGATCCACTGGGTCCACTTGTAGTAGTCCTCGTCGATCGTCGCGAAGGTGCGCCGGTTGTCGAAGCCCAGCCCGAGGCGTCGCAGCTGGCGCCTCATGTTCGCCATGTTCTCCTCGGTGGTCTTCCGAGGGTGCTGGCCGGTCTGGACGGCGTACTGCTCGGCCGGCAGGCCGAAGGCGTCATAGCCCAGCGCGTGGAGGACGTTGCGGCCCTGCATCCGGTGGTACCGGCTGTAGACGTCGGTCGCGATGTAGCCCAGGGGGTGGCCGACGTGCAGCCCGACGCCGCTCGGGTACGGGAACATGTCGAGGACGACGAGCTTGCGCCCGAGCGCGGCCACCTTGTCCGGCTCGGCCCACGGGCCCGCGGGGTTGGGCGCGGCGAACGTGCCCTCCTCCTCCCAGCGGTCCTGCCACGCGACCTCGATGTCGCGGGCCATGGCCGCGGTGTACCGGTGCGGCGTGTCGTCGGTCTGCGGGCGCTCTGACGTCTGGTTCTCGCTGGCCTGGCTCATGTCTTCTCTCTCGTCGCTGGTCGCCGGGGCAAAAGAAAACCCCTCGCACAGGAGGGGAAGCCGCGTTGATGTCGGGTGACCCCGACGTTGCTCAACGCGGCTGCGCAAGGAGGAGCAGACCAGCCATGGCCCAAGGTTAGCGCAGCAGGCCCTCCCCCCGCCGACGCGACCGGCCACCGTGGGTCCGGGCCCTCGCGGCGACAGCGGGTCAGCGGAAGAGGCCGACGACGATGAGCACCTGGGCGACGTGGTAGGTGACGATGACGACGAGCGGGGCCCAGCGTCGTTCGTGGACGAACCGGTCGTGACCGAGCACCGTGTCGCTGACGACGAAGACGAGGCAGCCCAGCAGCACGAGCCAGTCGCCCTTCCAGGCCGCGACGAGCAGCAGCGCGATGAGCGCGAGCTGGTAGACGAAGACCGGCCCACGCTGCGGCCCCGACCCGCGCACGATGTCGCGGCCGAAGAGCCGGTGCAGCAGCACGGCACCCGGCACCGCGGCGACCAGCCACCACGGGACCCCCGGCCGGGTCGGCGTCTCGAGGATCGCCCAGACGTAGGCGACGTGCACGGCGAAGAAGGCGCCGACGCCGATGAGGAACCGCGTCTCGGTCGCCGTGAGCAGGGCGACGTCACCGACGAGGCTGAACCCCAGCGCGACGAGCACCGGCAGCAGGGTCGGTGACCCGGGGGCCGCCCCCTCCCAGTGCAGGGACCACGCGAGACCACCGAGGAGCAGCACGACCAGAGGCTTGGTCAGCCGCTCGACGACGTACTCACCTCGCAGCACGGCACCCCAGTTGATGAGCGCCGCGACGCCGAGGGCCACCGACAGGACCCAGAGGTGGGTGGTCACGAGGCCAACACTCCCAGCCTCGCCGTGCCGCCGGGCTCCGACACGCAGGATCGCCAGATACGCCCGTCGCGCACGCCCCGCGCGCACGGCCGGCGGGCAGGAGTCGGCGTCCTCACGGTTGTCTGCCAGACTCTTCCAATGCCGATGCGCAAGTTCCAACACACGGTCACCCCCGACGACACCGCCGCCACGATCGGCAGCGGAGACCTCGAGGTGCTGGCGACACCGCGTCTCGCCACGTGGTGCGAGAACGCCGCCTTCCAGGTGTGCCGGCAGAGCATCGACCCGGACCACACCACGGTCGGCACGAAGATCGTCATCGAGCACGTCAAGGGCAGCGCCGTCGGCTCCGAGATCACGATCATGTGCGCCGAGCCGATCAACGACGGCCGTCGGCTCGTCTGCCACCTCAGCGCCAAGGACGCCGACGGCGAGGAGATCGCCTTCGGCGAGGTGCACCGCGCGGTCGTCGACCCGGACCGCTTCATGGCGAAGTGCCAACGCGTGCTCTGAGCTGACCGGCCACCCGGCCCGACGCCTCGCCGGCCCGACGCGTCAGAGGACGTAGGCGTCGCCGTCGCGGCGCAGGCCCAGGCCTGCGTAGTACGGCTCGACCATGTCGGGAGGGGGCAGGAACCGGCGGAACCCGCGGTGCCGCAGCGGCCCGTCGCCGCCGAGGACGAACTCTCCGGGCGAGAGGTCGCGGTGCCGTGGTGTCACCCAGTCGAGGAGCAGCTGCGCCGTACCGTGCCCGGCGTCGTGGACGAGGACCGCCCCGACGGTCTCGTCGCCCTTGAGGACGAGGTAGCACACGTCCCCGGAGAAGGGGTCGTGGACGAAGTCGGGGTTGAACCGCCGGATGTCGCCCTCGTGCACCCGGAGCACGTGGCGCAGGTAGGTGTCGTCACCGGCGACCTCGAGCACCTCGTACGCGGCGGGGTCGTGCTTGTCCCGGGCCATGCGCGTCAGGTGGTAGACGTTGATGACGGCGAGGACGACGTTGAGCCCGACCATCGGCCACACGTGGTTGGCGGTGTTGTAGCCGATGAGGACGAGACAGCCGACGAGGTTGATGAGCCGCAGGCGGTGCAGCTGGGTCTGCAGCAGCGACCAGACGAGCACGGCCGAGCCGATCCAGCCGATCGCCTCCAGCCACCAGGAACCCATGGCCCGAACCCTAGTGCGAACGGTGCCCTCGTCGAGGATCGACGAGGGCACCGCGGGTCTCGGGCGTCGGGCGCCCGCCCGTCAGGCGTCGGGGGCGACGAGCTCGGGCAGGACCGCCTCGAACCGGGCGTCGAGGGTGAGCGAGGGCAGGACCTGCCCCTGCTTCTGGGCGTCGTCGGCGACGGACCAACCCCACGTCGAGGCCCGCAGCCGCTGGTTCGGCGTGCCGTGGTGGCCGGCGCTGGTGAAGCTGCAGTCGCCGACCTCGTAGAACGACTGCTCGGCCTCCAGCACGCGGGCCGCGTTGAGGGCCAGACCCCGCTTGTGGGTCACGAAGTAGGTGCCGAAGGCGTCGGCCATGAGCTCGGTGCGACGCGTGGCCTCGGGCCCCGTGAGCGGCGAGGCGAACAGGCCCTTGTCGTACTGGACGTGGTGGGCGTACTCGTGGCCCAGCACGGCCCGGGGGCCGACGTCACCGACGCCGATGGCCCCGAGGGCCGCGAGGATGCCGTCGCCGAAGACCAGCTTGTCGGGCAGGCCGGCGAAGGCGGGGTCGGTCTCGCCCGCGGCGCTGAACGCGAAGGCGTTGAGGGTGAACAGCGGGCTCTCGCCGTCCTGCAGACCGGGGTCGCCCGCGACGACCTCGCGGATGAGCGAGGCGAGGCCGGCCACCGCTGACTCCGGAGCGCCGTAGAGCACGGCCAGGGTGCGCGTCATGCGCGTCTCGTCGCGCATGACGGCACCGTGCATCGCCATGAGCTGGATGTCGGACCCGTCGGTGTCCCAGAAGGACTGGGCGGCGCGGAACGAGCGGGTCAGCTCGTTGCGGTAGTCGCGCTGCAGCGCGTACCGGTCGTCGTCGGAGGACCCGAAGAGGATCGCGTCGTAGGTCGGCAGGTCCAGCGCGCCCGTGGTCGCGAGGAAGAAGAGGTCGGCGAAGTCGACGTGGGCGAGCAGACCGTCCACGTAGGCGTCGAGGTGCGTGGGTGCGCACTGGTACTGGGTCGGGTCGATGGCTCGTTCCAGGGCCTCGCGCGGCGCGGACGCCTCGACGCCGAGTCGGGCCACCGCCGCCTGGCGGCGCGCGTGCCAGTCCGCCGGCAGGAAGGCCCGGGCCCGGGCGAGCAGGGCGGCGGCCCGGGGGTCGTCGGTCGTCCCGTGGACGAGGTCGTAGGAGTAGCCGTTGTCGGCGACGAACGTGGTGCTCGACGCCGCTGCGGCGCCCGTCGCCGGAACCGCTGCGGTCGGCGCCGCGGTGGCGACCCCGGCGCCGACGCCGAGGGTGAGCGTCAGCGACGTGACGAGGGCGAGCGACCAGGACTTGCGCTTGGGCACGTGGGGGCTCCTTCGGTGCTGCCCCCGGCCCCGTGCCGCGAGCACTGCCCTCATCATCGCGGCGAAGAGGGGCAATCGGGTCGAAAACCGCCTGAACCGGGAGCAACGATCCGCACCCTGCCCGGGGACCGGCGGCTCACCGGGCGGTGCCACCACCGGGCGGACGCCGCACCGGCGAGCCGACGACCTTGAGGCCGATGACGGCCGCCACGACGCCGGCGAGGAGCAGCACCTTGGCGACGGAGAAGGCCTCGCCGCCGAAGAGCATCGCCCACGTGACGGTCAACGCGGCCCCGACCCCGGTCCACACCGCGTAGGCCGTGCCGATGGGGATGGAGCGCGCCGCGCGCGCCAGACCCACCATGCTCATGACCCCGGCGGCGAGGAAGACGAGGGCCGGTACCGGACGCGTCAGCCCCTCGGACGCGGCGAGCGCGGAGGCCCACACCGCCTCGAGGAGGGCGCTGGAAAGGAGCACGGCCCACGGCATCACGCCACCGCCTTGAGGCCGACGATGCAGCCGACGAGCACGACGAGCAGGACGGCCCGCGGCGTGCCGAGCCGTTCGGTCCCGCGGCCCACGGCGAGGGCGATGGTGCCGACCGCCCCGATGCCGACCCACACCGCGTAGGCGGTCCCCGCGGGCAGGCCGGTCATCGCCCATGCGAGACCGGCCATGCTCACCACGAGCGAGACGGCGAAAAGCGCTGTGGCGCGGGGCCGCCGGAAGCCGTCGGACGCGGCGAGCGCGGTGGCCCAGACGGCCTCGAGGCCTCCGGACAGGACGAGGACGAGCCAGTGCACGGCGTTTCCGATCCGGCCGTCTTGTCGCTGTGCGGGTACGGCTCCCTCGTCCGCAGCGCGGTCGACGCGCTCGGGTCCCATGGTAGGCGACCGGCGACCGGCGACCGGGCCCGCCCGGTGGCAGCCTGGCCCGAACCGTGTATCAGGACACCGCCCTCGCACTACCGTGAGGTGACGGTTCGGTTCGACCACCTGGGACCAGCCATGAGCGGCGACTACCTCGACTTCGACGTCGCCCTGACCCGCGAGGGCCAGGGATACGCGGTGCACGTGCTCGACTCCCCTGCGGGGCAGGCGTCCACGCCTTTCGTCCTGCCGTTCGGCGCCGCCGACCTGGCCCGCTTCATGGTCGCCGTCGGGCCCCCTCGCGTCACGTCCCGCCGCCTCGTCCCCGCGGAGTCGCGCGTCGTCGACGTGCGCGACTACGGGCGCCGGCTGGCCGAGGCGCTGCTCGGTGGCGACGTCGGGCGGGCCTTCCGCGGCAGCCTCGCCACCGCGACCTCGCAGGGGCGGAGCCTGCGGCTGCGACTACGCCTCGACGCGGTGCCCGACCTCGACCCCGTGCCCTGGGAGTACCTCTACGACGCGGACCTCGAACGGTTCGTCGCGCTGTCCCAGGAGACGCCCGTGGTGCGGCTGCTCGACGCGCTCGACCGGCCGCCCGTCGTGACGGTGGAGCCGCCGCTGCGGGTGCTCGTCATGGTCAGCAGCCCCTCGGACCTCGAGCCGCTCGCCGTCGACCGCGAGAAGCAGCTGCTGCAGGCGACGACGGGAGACCTCGTCGCCGCCGGCCTGCTCGAGATCGTCGTCGTCGAGGACGCGACGTTGACGGCGCTGCAGCGGGCCCTGCTCGACGACTACCACGTCTTCCACTTCATCGGGCACGGCGGCTTCGACGACGGAGCCCAGGAGGGCGTCCTCGCGCTCGAGAACGAGGACGGGACGGCCCACCGGGTCAGCGGGGCCCGTCTCGGAACGCTCCTGCACGACGCCCGGACCCTGCAGCTGGCCGTCCTCAACGCGTGCGAGGGTGCACGGACGTCCGGCCGCGACGCGTTCTCCGGCGTCGGGCAGGCCCTCGTGCGCCAGGGTCTGCCCGCGGTCGTGGCGATGCAGACGGAGATCTCCGACCGCGCGGCGCTCGTGTTCAGCCACGAGTTCTACTGGTTCCTCACTCGCGGTCTCGGCATCGACGCTGCGATGTGCGAGGTGCGCAAGGCGATGGCGGTGTCCGACGAGGCCGCCGAGTGGGGCACGGCCGTGCTGCTGCGCTCGGGCTCCGAGCAGCCGTTCGCCTTCGTCGGGGGCCGGCCCCACGGACAGCGGGGCACCAGCGCCTCGCCCGACGACCCGCGAGCGCGCGACGCCCGACTCGCCTCGCTCTACACGGCCGCGCAGGGGGCGATCGCCGCGGAGGACAGGACGACGGCCCTGCCGATGCTCGAGCAGATCGCCGCCGAGCGGCCGGACTACGCCGACGTCACCGAGCTCATCGAGCGCGTGCGCCCCGCCGGCGCGGGTGACGCGTCGACGCGTCCGGGGGCGTCCGTCGGCCCGGACCCGCGACCGCAGACGTTCCCGCACGGCGCCGAGGAGACGCTCCTGGGAGGGCAGCCGCAGACGCTGCCGAAGCCGTCGACGACACCGCGGCCGAGACCGCAGCCGCGGGGGCCCGTGCACTCGGAACCGCAACACCGGCAAGGGAACCGGAGCCACGGCATCGGCAGCTGGGTGCGCCTGGGCGTGCTCACGATGCTCGTCGTCCTCGGCGTCGTCGCCTGGCGCACCCTGCCCTCCCTGCTCCAGAAGGCCGACCCGCTCGTCGCCGCGGCGTGCGGCTCGAGCTCGGTCGACCCGGGCCCGACCGAGCTGACCATCGGTTGCGCGCCGGTCGCGCCGGTCGTCGACGGCTCCTTCGACGACTGGCGCTCCGTGACGGACCACGAGGTGACGACCCCGATCCCCGACTTCGCGCGGGTGCCCGTCAACGGCCTGTCGGTGACGTGGCAGGCCTTGTGGGACAAGGACGCCCTGTTCCTGCACGCCCTCGTCACCGACCCGACCCACACCGCCGTCCTCGCGGGCCAGCCGAGCCAGTGGTGGCGCGGCGACGCCGTCTCCTTCGAGATCGGCCCCGACCCGCGGGCCCTCTCGGCGTCGGCTCCACTGCGCAGGGGCAAGGACTTCCACGTCGTGCTGGGCCTGCTCGACGACGGCGACCGGGGCGCTGCGGCCGCGGTCAACGTCGTCGGCACGACCTCGAAGGGCCAGGTCGTGTTCCCCACCGGCGCACGCCGTCCCCGCATCGACGTCGTCGCCCGCGTCGGCAGGACCGGCTACGAGCTCGAGGCACGGGTGCCGTGGTCGGAGGTCGGGCGGTCCGTGCCACCGGGACGCGGCGAGGTGCTGGCCTTCAACCTCGACGTCAGCGACGCTCGCGGCTCCGGTCCGGACTGGGCACTGCGGACGATGCTGAGCAGCAACTCGAGCCGCTCACGCGCCAACCAGAACCACCCCGGCACGTGGCAGACCCTCGCCCTCGGCGACTCGGGGTGAGCGTGCCCGGCCGCCTGCACGCCCTCCTCGTCGGGGTCGACGCCTACACCTCGCCCGTCCCGGCGCTGCAGGGCTGCGTCAACGACGTCACGGTCTTCGCCGACGTGCTGCGCCGTCGGGTCGGTCCCGAGGTCCTCGACCTGCTCGTGCTCACCGACGCGGAGGCCACCCGCGAGCGCGTGACCACCGCCTTCACCGAGCACCTCGGCCGTGCGGGGCCCGACGACACGGCACTCTTCTACTTCAGCGGCCACGGCTCCCAGCAGGACACGCCACCGGAGCTGTGGCCGGTCGAGCCGGACCGTCGCAACGAGACGATCGTCTGCGTCGACAGCCGGTCCGAGGGTGGCTGGGACCTGGCCGACAAGGAGGTGGCGACGCTGGCTGCGGGCGTGGCCGCGTCGGGATGCCACCTGCTCGTCGTCCTCGACTGCTGCCACTCCGGCGGCGGCACGCGTGAGGTCGACGAGGTCGTCCGGCTGGCGCCCCAGGACCGTCGCCCGCGGCCCGCGTCGTCCTTCCTGCCGGGCGTCGTCGCGCAGGCGGCCGTCGTCGCGCAGGCGGGCGCCGGGACCCTCACCCGTGGCACCCGGGCGGTCCCGCGCTGGGCGACGCCGGCTGCCCGGCACGTCCTGCTCGCCGCGTGCCGCTCCTCGGAGAAGGCCCGCGAGGTCACGGTTCTCGGGCGACAGCGCGGGGTCCTGTCCGCGGCCCTGGAGACCGTCCTGCTCGGCTCGGACGGCTGCCCGTCGTACCGCGACGTGATGCGGGCTGTCACGGCCGAGGTCCTCGGCCGCGTCGCCGACCAGCACCCGCAGCTCGAGAGCACCGACGCCGCGGACCTGGACCGGCCCTTCCTCGGTGGCGCGTTGCCGGCGACGCCGCGACCGCTGACCCTGAGCCACCTGCCGGACGGGTGGTCGATCGACTCCGGGGCCGTGCACGGGGTGCCCGAACCCATCGGCGACGACACGACCGAGCTCGCGGTGTACCCCCTGAGCGGGCAGACGTCGGGCGCGCCCCTCGCTGTCGCCACCGTGACGCGGGTGCTGCCGGACCGGAGCATCGTCCGCCTCGACCCGGTCCTCGACGACGCATTCGTGTACCGGGCCGTCGTCACGTCGATCCCCCTGCGGCCCTTGACGGTTCGCGTCATGGGCGACGACGCCGGCACCGCGGCGCTGCGACGAGCCGCGGAGGAGGCCGACCACACGCTCGTCGACCTCGTCGACCCCGGCGAGCCGGGAGCCGACTCCCCCGGGCTCGTCGTCGAGTCCACGCCGGGGGGCTTCGTCATCACCCGGCCCGGCGTGCCGCGTCCGCTCGTGCCCGTCGTCGCGGGCACCGGCCGGGAACAGCGCACCGTGGCAGCACTCGAGCACGTGGCTCGCTGGCTGCGCCTGTCCGGGCTGACCAACCCGGTGACCCACCTGCCCGCCGACGCCGTCCGGATCGCCGTGACGACGCCGGGCTCCCCGCTCCCGTCCACGGCCGCCGGCGCAGGTGGGACCCTCGAGGTCGGTTACGGGCCCCAGGGCCCACCGCGGTTCACCGTCACGCTGACGAACACGACCGGTGGCCCGCTGTGGGCGGCACTGCTCGACCTCACCGAGACCTACGGCATCTTCACCGACGCCTTCCCGGCTGGTTCGGTGGCCCTGGGCCCCGGCGAGTCGACGGCGGTGGACCTGCTCGGCCAGGTGTCCGACGCCCTGTGGGAGGCCGGCACGGTGTCGGTGACCGACGTGCTGATGCTCGTCACCAGCACCCTCGAGTTCGACCCCCGCACCCTCGAGCAGGACGAGCTCGACGTCACCGCCGTGCCGGTGACCGGCATGGCCGGGGCCGCCCCGACCGTGCGAGGGCTCGACGCGTCCGTGGCCCCCGGCACGAACGACCCGAGCACCTCGCTCGACGGTGTCCTGCGCAGCGTCCGGACCCGGCGGGCGACGCCCGCCCGGACCGGCTCGGTGGCCGACTGGCGCACCGACACCGTCCGCGTCGTCACGACCCGCCCGCGCCGCTGAGCCGTCGGCTCGCTTCGCTCCGCCTCCTGCCGAGTTCCCCGCGTCCTTCGGACATGCAGAAGGACCGGACGACAAGCGTGTCCGGTCCTTCTGGATGTGTGGAGCTGAGGGGACTCGAACCCCTGACCCCCTCCATGCCATGGAGGTGCGCTACCAGCTGCGCCACAGCCCCTTTCGGGTGTCGTCTCCGTGAGGCGACTGCGTAACCATAGCGGGTTCCTCGGCCCGATCCCAAATCCGGTGACGGACCGCCGGACCGGGTCCGGCCGGGTCCGCAGCCGACCCGGTCAGACGGTCCAGGGGCCGAGGTTCCAGCCGCCGATCCGCCACCGGGAACGCTCCGAGAAGCTCTTGGCGACCTCGACGAGCTCGATCCAGTGACAGTTGTCGAGCCCCCGGAACACGGCGTCGGCGACGTCCTGGTCCAGGCCCACGAGGTCGCTCGCCGCGACCCGCGCGGACACCCCGTGCGCCACGACGACGGCCGTCTCGCCGGGTCGCAGCTGCTCGGCCACCTCGCGGAGCGCGGCACCGGCGCGCGCGGCGACGTCGGCCCGCGTCTCACCCGTGACCCCGCGCGGGGCGTCCTCCCCGCGGTCCAACGCGGCGACGACGTCGGGGAAGCGTTCGCGCACCTCGTCGGCGTGCAGGCCCTGCCACTGCCCGACGTGGACCTCGCGGAGCCGCTCGTCGAGCCGGACGGTGCGCCCGGTCAGCGCGGCGATCGCCGCAGCCGTCGACGCGGCGCGCTGGAGGTCGCTCGAGACGACGAGCGCCGGCTCGTACGCCGCCAGGTGCGGCGCGGCGGCCCGCACCTGGGCCAGCCCCCGCTCCGACAGCGGGGTGTCCTTGTGCCCCTGCCAGATGCGGGCGGCGTTGTCGACCGTCTCGGCGTGCCGGACCAGGACGATGCGGCGCGGGCGCGGCCGGCCCGGCGCTGCGGCGCTCACGCCTCGTCGTCGGACGCGGCGTCGTCCCCGGGCCGGGCCGGCGCGTCGACGCGCGTCAGGTCGATCTCGGGGCAGTCCTTCCAGAGCCGCTCGAGGGCGTAGTACTCGCGCTCCTCCTCGTGCTGCACGTGCACGATGATGTCGCCGAAGTCGATGAGGACCCAGCGGCCCTCGCGCTCCCCCTCGCGGCGTACCGGCTTGCTGCCGAGCTCGCGCAGGCGGTCCTCGACCTCGTCGACGATGGCGCCCACCTGGCGCTCCGAGGCGGCCGAGGCGATGACGAAGACGTCGGTGAGCGGCATCTGCTCGCTGACGTCGATAGCGACGACCTTCTCGGCGATCTTCTCCTCGGCCGCGGCCGCGGCCGCCTTGGCGAGCTGGAGCGAACGGTCTGCTGCGGTCACTGGTCTCCTTGTGGTGCACCGACGGGGTCGGTCTGCGCGGCATAGAGCCGGTACTTGTTGATGTACTGGACGACGCCGTCCGGCACGAGGTACCAGACCGGCTCGCCCGCGGCCACGCGCGCGCGGCAGTCGGTGGAGCTGATGGCCATGGCCGGCACCTCCTGGAGCGTCACCCGGTCCTCGGGCAGGCCGGAGTCGGACAGCTCGTGACCGGGGCGGGTCACGCCGATGAAGTGGGCGAGTGCCCAGAGGGACTCCGAGTCCTTCCACGACAGGATCTCGGCGAGCGCGTCGGCTCCTGTGATGAAGAACAGCTCGTCGTCCGGTCGCTCGACGGCGATGTCGCGCAGGGTGTCGATCGTGTACGTCGGCCCGGGCCGGTCGATGTCGACGCGGCTCACGGTGAAGCGGGGGTTGCTCGCCGTCGCGATGACGGTCATGAGGTAGCGGTCCTCGGCGGGTGAGACGTCCTTGTCGGCCTTCTGCCAGGGCTGCCCCGTGGGGACGAAGACGACCTCGTCGAGACCGAAGAGGGACTGGACCTCGCTGGCGGCGACGAGGTGGCCGTGGTGGATCGGGTCGAACGTGCCACCCATGACGCCGAGGCGCATGCTCAGTGGTGCGGTCCGTTCGGGTCGACGGGCGTGCCGTGGGAGCCGTGCTGGCGCTGGCGGCTCTGGCCCACCTTGTAGGCGGTGTTGCGGAAGCTCCACGTCACGCCGAGGGCGACGAGGAACAGCGTGAAGGCGATGATGAAGTAGGCGATCACCGGCATGGGAAGCTCGCGGGTGGCCTCCTCCGTCTCGGCGGCCAGGGCGAGGACACGATCAGACATGGGGCCAGCCTATCGTCCGGGCGCGGCGCAACCACGCGTGGCCGACGGACCCGAAGGGCTCGTCCCCACGGCCGACGGCTGCGAGCACGGCGTCGCGGCTCGCCTCGGCGAGCCTCACGACCTCGGGCGGGTAGCCGAGGGCGACCCGGTGCTCGTCGAACTCGTCCTCGTCCTCGACGAAGAGGTGCCCCTCGCGGGTGAGGACGACGTCGAGGTCGAGGTCGACCATCGTCACCTCCCACTCGGGACCGTCCTCGCCCCAGTGGTCCAGGGCCGGGTCCCGACGCTGCCAGTGTGCCGTCGTCGTCATGTCGACGTAGACGACGACGTCCCTCTCGACCGGGTAGAAGCCCGCGGCCCAGCCGCGGCCCCTCGGGGCCAGGGAGACCCAGTCGTACGGCTCGTGGAGGTCCATGCCGGGCCGCACGCAGCGGGTGCCGGGCGGTGCGTACCACCAGTGCCCGTGCTCGTCGGCGCCGATGTAGCGCCCGGTCCACTGCCAGTGCGGCCCCCCACCCCACTTGGTGAAGCGGGCCGCGACCGGGGTGCCCGGGGCCACCCCGCCGGGCGGCAGGCCGGAGCCCGCCGGCCCGTCGGGCCCGCTCTCGCTGCCGGCGGCACCGGTCGGACGCATCACCCCGCGCACGCTAGTGCCGCATCCGCCCGAGCGCGACAGCCGGCGCACAGCGGCGTGACAGGGAGCACCCATCCGCGGCCGTACCCTTGTTCGCATGGTTCCCGAGCTGTCCGTCGTCATCCCGATGTACAACGAGGAGGAGGTGCTCCCCCTGCTCGTCCAGCGGCTGCGTCCGATCCTCGACGGTCTCGGCACGCCGTACGAGGTCGTCGCGGTCGACGACGGCAGCAAGGACCTCACCGCAGCGCTGCTGCAGCGCTACCACCGCGAGTGGCCGCAGCTGCGCGTCGTGCGCCTGCGCGCGAACGCGGGCCACCAGGCCGCGATCTCGGCCGGGCTCGTGTGCGCCCGTGGCGACTACGTCGTGACGATCGACGCCGACCTGCAGGACCCCCCGGAGATCATCCCCCAGATGCTCGCCGCGGCGAAGGACGACGGCGTCGACGTCGTCTACGGCGTGCGCAACGACCGCTCCACGGACACGTGGTTCAAGCGCGTGTCGGCGCAGTCCTTCTACCGGCTCATCAAGGTCATGTCGCCGACGAGCGCGCACGCCGACGCCGGGGACTACCGCCTCATGTCGCGCGCCACCGTCGATGCCATCAACGGTCTGCCCGAGCACAACCGCGTCCTGCGCTTCATCGTCCCGGCGCTGAACTTCCCGTCCGACACCGTCGAGTACAAGCGGGAGGAGCGCGCGGCGGGTGACTCGAAGTACCCGCTCATGAAGATGATCAAGCTGTCGCTCGACTCGCTGACCGGCTTCTCCACCGCCCCGCTGCGGGTGGCGACCTTCGCCGGCTTCGCCGGTGCCGTCCTCGCCGTGCTGCTGTTCATCTACACGCTGGTGGCTCGCGCCCAGGGGCACACCGTGGCCGGTTGGACCTCGACGGTCGCCATCGTCTCGGCCGTCGGCGCCGTGCAGCTGGTCTGCGTCGGCATCCTCGGCGAGTACATCGGTCGGATGTACGCCCAGATGCAGAGCCGGCCGACCTACTTCATCGCCTACGACTCGATGACGGCCTCCGCCGCCGGTCACGGTCCGACCGACACGCCCCTGCCGGCGCAGCCGACCGACGCCCACATCGTCGGCCGCGGCCCCGAGGCAGCCGAGCACACCGCGGGCGCCGCCGAGCCGGTCCGGACCGTCGACGACGGCCGCAGCTCCGCCCAGGCGGGTCAGCTGCGCGGCTGAGCCCGGACGAGGAGGCTGACGCCGGGCAGCCCGCCCACCGGCAGGTACCGCTCGGCGGTGATGATGGCGCGCAGCCCGAGGTTGACCACGGGGTGCAGGTCCTCGAGGTCCGAGCCGGAGCTGTTGCGGCGGCGCATGGCGACGACCGGCCGCAGCAGGACGTTCCACGACCGCACGTCGGCCACGTCGAAGCCGCCCCGGTCCAGCAGGTCGAGCAGACCCTCGCGGGTGTAGCGGCGGACGTGGTCGACGGCGACGTCGTGGCTCGACCACAGCCGCGGGTCGGCCGGGACGGCGACGAGGTAGGTGCCGCCGGGACGCAGCACGCGCCGGACCTCGGCGACGGCGGCGTCGTCGTCGTGCAGGTGCTCCAGGACGTCGAAGGCGACGACGAGTTCGAGCGAGTCGTCGGCGAGCGGCAGGTTGGTCGCGTCCCCCCGCAGGGTGGCCAGCCCGCGTTCGTGGGCCACCTCGGCACCGTCGGCGCCGTACTCCAACGCGACTGCGTCCCAACCGTGTCGGCGAAGGACGCGGGTGTTGCCGCCACCGGCCGCACCGATGTCGATGGCGCGTCCGGGGGTCAGACCGGAGATGGCCCGCGCGAGCAGGTGGCGCCGCTCGCGGTACCACCAGTGCTCGTCCTCGAGCTCGGCGAGCTTGCGGACCTCGGTGCCTTCCATGACGGCACATCATGCCATCAGCGCCGGCGCGCGCGGCGGCGCGGTCACCGGACGGTCGCGACCCGCGTCAGCGCACGTGCCCGTCCCCCTCGACGACCCACTTGGTCGTCGTCAGCTCGGGCAGGGCCATCGGCCCGCGTGCGTGCAGCTTCTGCGTCGAGATGCCGATCTCGGCGCCGAACCCGAACTCGCCGCCGTCGGTGAACCGCGTGCTCGCGTTGACCATGACGGCGGCTGCGTCGACCTCGGCCGTGAAGCGCCGCGCGGCGCCCCGGTCCTCGGTGACGATCGCCTCGGTGTGCCCGGTCCCGTACCGGCGGATGCGGTCCATGGCCTCGTCGAGGTCCTCGACGACAGCGACGCTCATCTCGAGGCCGTGCCACTCGGTGCCGAAGTCGGCCTCGGTGGCGAGGTCGTAGGCCGCGCCGGCCGCCTCGGCGTAGTCGGTCACCTCGGGTCCGACGTGCAGGCGCACGCCGGCGCCGGCGAGGTCGGTCAGCGTCTTGGGCAGGAAGTCCGCGGCGACGTCCCGGTGCACGAGCAGGGACTCGGCCGCGTTGCAGACGCTCGGCCGGTGCGTCTTGGCGTTGAGGGTGATGGCCCGGGCCTTGTCGAGGTCGGCCGCCCGGTCGACGAAGACGTGGCACACCCCGACGCCGGTCTCGATGACCGGCACCGTCGACTCGGTGACGACGGTCTGGATGAGGTCGGCACCGCCGCGCGGGATGACGAGGTCGACCTTGCCGCGGGCGGTCATGAGAGCGCGCGCGGCGTCGCGGCCGCCCTCCTCGAGGAGGTTGACGGCATCGGCCGGGAGGCCTTGGGCTGCAAGGGAACCCCGCAGCGCCTCGACGAGCGCGTGGTTGCTGCTGGCGGCGGCCGACCCGCCGCGCAGGATGACGGCGTTGCCCGACTTGAGGCCGAGCCCGGCGGCGTCGACGGTGACGTTGGGCCGGGCCTCGTAGATCATCCCGATGACGCCCATCGGCACCCGCACCTGGCGGATCTGCAGCCCGTTGGCGAGGGTCGAGCCACGGACCACCTCGCCGACGGGGTCCGGCAGCGCGGCGACGTCGCGCAGCGCCTGGGCCACGGCGCCGACCCGCTCCTCGTCGAGGCGCAGGCGGTCCTGGAGGCTCTCGGACATGCCCTGCGCGCGACCGCGCTCGAGGTCCTCGGCGTTGGCGGCGACGATCGCCGGGGCGGCCGCGTCGACGGCGTCCGCGAGCGCGAGCAGCGCGGCGTCCTTCTCGGCGCGGGACATGAGGGCGAGCCGGCGGGACGCGACACGCGCGCCCTCGGCCACCCGCGTCACGTACTCGACGACGGCGGGGTCGATGGTGCGTTCCATGGTCCAAGGGTAGGTCGGCCCGGCGGCGTCCCACGCACGCCTTTCGCGACGTGGGACCTGCCGCCGCGCGGGGGTCACGAGAAGACGCCGCTGTAGGCGTTGAGGGCCGGTTGTCCCCCGAGGTGCGCGTAGAGGACGGTCGACCCGGACGGGATCTCCCCCGAGGTCACGAGGTCGACGAGGCCGGCCATCGACTTCCCCTCGTAGACCGGGTCGAGGATCATCCCCTCGAGACGGCCCGAGAGCCGGATCGCCTCGACGGTCGACTCGACGGGGACGCCGTAGAGGTCACCGGCCCAGCCCGCCAGGACGGTCAGCTCGTCGTCGCGCAGCTCGCGTTCCAGGCCGATGAGCGAGGCCGTGTGCCGGGCGATCCGCGCGACCTGGTCCCGGGTCTTCTCGAGCGTCGCGGAGGCGTCGATGCCGATGACCCGGCGCGGGCGGCCACCGGCGTCCTCCAGCGCGGCGAAGCCCGCCACCATGCCCGCGTGCGTCGAGCCGGTGACGGTGCAGACGACGATGGTGTCGAAGAAGACGCCGAGCTCCCGCTCCTGCTCGGCCACCTCGTAGGCCCAACCGGCGAAGCCGAGCCCGCCGAGGCGGTGCTCGGACGCGCCGGCGGGGATCGCGTACGGCGTGCCGCCCGCCGCCTCGACCTCGGCGACGGCCTCCTCCCACGAGGGCCGGATGCCGATGTCGAAGCCGTGCGGGTCGAGCCGGACGTCGGCTCCCATGATCCGCGACAGGAGGATGTTGCCGACGGTGTCGTTGACGGGGTCGTCCCAGTCGACCCACCTCTCCTGGACGAGACGACACCGGAGGCCGAGCTTTGCGGCGACCGCGGCCACCTGTCGCGTGTGGTTGCTCTGGTAGCCGCCGATCGACACGAGGGTGTCGGCACCACTGGCAAGCACGTCGGGGACGATGTACTCGAGCTTGCGGGTCTTGTTGCCCCCGAAGGCGAGGCCGCTGTTGACGTCCTCGCGCTTGGCCCACACCTCGGCGCCACCCAGGTGGGTGGTGAGGCGGTCGAGCCGGTGCACCGGGCTCGGCCCGAAGGTCAGCGGGTAGCGCTCGAAGTCGTGGATCGACATGGTGGGTCTCCTTGCGGTGCGGGCGTTCTCGGACGCGTGTGCGAGCGAGGGATGGAAGGC
This sequence comes from Monashia sp. HAY1-2A, assembly GCF_056755315.1. Lineage (NCBI taxonomy): Bacteria > Bacillati > Actinomycetota > Actinomycetes > Micrococcales > Intrasporangiaceae > Intrasporangium > Monashia sp. HAY1-2A. Next base: position 5,187 of record NZ_JBNDHY010000015.1, on the reverse strand, counting down.
TCTGGCGCTCAGTCGTTCTCGGACTCGAGGCTCTCGATGAGCGGGCGCAGCGTCTCCCAGGTCTCGTGAGCCGCCTGTCCCGCGGCGCTCGCGTCGCCGGCGGCGCAGAGCTCGACGATGCGGTCGTGGAGCGCCACCGAGGCCCGTCCGGACAGCGAGCCGAAGCGCAGCCGCTCGAGCCGGCGCAGGACCGGTGTGAACTGGTCGAGGACGCTCTCGACGGCTGCGTTGGCGGCGGCGCGCACCGTGACGGCGTGGAACGCGTCGTCGGCGGCGACGGCGGCGTCGGCGTCGCCGCGGCTCAGGGCGTCGGCGAAGCGCTCGTTCGCAGCACGCATCGCCTCGAGGTCGGCCGCGCCCAGCTGCGGCACCGCGAGCTCGACGGCGAGCCGGTGCATCGACGCGACGACAGCCTGCGCGTCCCGGATGGCGCGCGCGTCGAGGCCGGCGACGGTCGTCGAGCGGCCCGGCGCGGCGTGCACGAGCCCGGCCTGGGCCAGCCGCAGCAGGGCCTCGCGGACCGGGGTGCGACTCACCCCCAGCCACGCGGCGAGCTCCTGGTCGCGCAGCTGTTCCCCTGGCGTCAACGTGCCGTCGACGATCGCCTCGCGCAGGCGCCGGTGCACGTCGTCGCGCAGCAACGGCCGCGGTGGCACGACCTCGGCCGGAATGGGCATGCGATATATTGCACATCGCCACGGTGGTCTGTCAACACCGCGCCCTACGGCCGTGTCCACCACCCGAGACCCCGCACTGCGGGCGCTCGACCGGGTGGCTAGGGTGGGTGACGTCCTTCACGGGAGTCCGGCGCACCGGGCTGAGAGGGGGCTGACGCGGCCCTGACCGTCCACACCTGATCCGGATCATGCCGGCGCAGGGACCAAGGAGACGCGATGACGCCGCACGACCCGACGGGGCACCTCCCCCGGCTCCACGTCCTCACCGACACCCGCGACGGGCATGACCCGATGCGCGAGGTCCGGGCCGCCGTGGCCTGCCCCGAGCCCCGGTCGCTCGCCGTCCAGGTGCGCGCCAAGGAGCTGACCGACCGCGCCGCGCTCGACCTGACGCTCCGGGTGCTGGCGGTCGCCCGGCCGGCCGGCGTCCTGGTCCTCGTCGACGACCGCCTCGACGTCGCGCTCGCCGCGGGCGCCGACGGCGTGCACCTCGGTGCCACGGACCTTCCGGTCGCACGGGTGCGGGCGCTGGTCCCGGCCGGCTTCGTCGTCGGCGCCACGGCCCGCGACGCGGCCACCGCGCGGGCCGCCGAGGCGGAGGGGGCCACCTATCTGGGCGTCGGTCCGGCGTACGCGACGACGACCAAGCCCGGCCTGCCCGACCCCCTCGGGCCGGCGGGCGTCGCCGCCGTCGCGGCCGCGACCCGGCTGCCCGTCGTCGCGATCGGGGGCGTCGACGCGTCCCGCGTCCCCTCGCTGCTCGGGGCCGGGGCGCACGGCGTCGCGGTCGTGGGCGCACTGAGCACCGCGGCCGACCCGGCCGCGTCCCTGGCGGCGCTCCTCCGGGCGCTGGCCGGCGCGGACACGAACCCGCCCCTCCCCTCGGGGTCCCCACCACCGATCGACCCGTCGACGCCCCTGGCGTCGGCGGTCGGGAACGGGTCGACCGGCGCCGCGTCGTGACGGCCGAGGAGCCGAACCCGGCGCCCGCGCGGCGCGTCGCCGTCCTCGGCGGCGGGGTCATCGGGTTGTCGTGCGCGTGGCGGCTCGCCCGACGCGGCCACGTCGTCACCGTGCTCGACCCGGCCCTCGGCACGGGCGCCAGCCACGCGGCGGCCGGCATGGTCGCACCGGCGAGCGAGGCGGTCTTCGGCCAGGACGCCCTCCTGGCCGCGGGGCTCGTCTCGGCCCGGGCGTGGCCCGAGTTCGCCGACCAGCTGGCCCGTGACGCCGGACGACCCCTCGACCTCGCGCCGCGCGGGACGCTCCTCGTCGCCTTCGACGCCGACGACGCCTCGCACCTCGCGCGTCATGCCCACCTCCTCGAACGGCGCGGCTGCCGGGCCGAGCGGCTCACGGCGCGGGCGGCGCGCCGCCTCGAACCGGCGCTGAGCCCACGGGTCACGGGAGCCCTGCGTCTCGAGGAGGCCGCCGTCGACCCGCGGGCCGTCGTCGCGGCGCTCGCAGACGCGTTCGTGGCGCACGGGGGCACCGTGCTGCCCGTGGCCGCGGAGCCGGTGTTGCGCGACGGACGGGCCGTCGCGGCACGTCCCGTCGGGACCGGCTTCGGCCCGGGCGGCGCCGCGGCAGACGTCGACATCGACGCCGACGTGGTCGTCGTCGCGGCGGGCTGGTCGGCACCGGCCGCCCTCCGCTCCCTCGGCCACCCGGTCCCCGTCCGCCCGCTCAAGGGCCAGGTGCTCCGGCTGGGCACCACCGGCGACGTGCTGGGCCACACGGTGCGTGCCACGGTCCACGGCCGTGAGGTCTACGTCGTACCGCGACCGGACGGCGAGGTGGTCGTCGGGGCCACGAGCGAGGACGTCGGCGAGGACACCACGGTCACCGCGGGTGCCGTGCACGACCTGCTGCACGACGCCGTCGACGTCGTGCCCGAGCTCGCGGAGGCGGACTTCCGCGAGGCGACGGCCCGGCTGCGTCCGGCGACGCCCGACAACCTCCCGCTCGTGGGCCCGACCTGCGTCGAGGGGCTGCTCGTGGCCGCCGGGCACGGTCGGGACGGCGTCCTGCTCGCGCCGCTGACGGCCGAGACGGTCACCGCCCACGTCGACGGCCGCCCACCCCCGCGGCCGGCCCTCGCCTTCGACCCCGTCCGACTCTGCCCGTCCCCCGACCCGAAGGAGCACGCGTGACCGTCCACGTCAACGGCGAGGAGCGCCTCGTGCGCCCCGGCGCCACCGTCCACGACCTCGTCGAGGACCTCGGGGTGCCACCTCGTGGTGTCGCGGTCGCGGTCGACCACGTCGTCGTCCCGCGGTCCGCGTGGGCCCGCACCGTCGTCCCGGTGGGCTCCCGGGTCGAGGTGGTCACGGCCCTGCAAGGTGGCTGACGTGGGAACCGTTGCCGCGCAGGCCGGCCCGGCAGACCCCTTCGTCCTGGGCGGAACGACGTTCGGGTCGAGGCTCGTCCTCGGCACCGGCGGAGCCACGGGCCACGACGTGCTCGCGGCCGCCCTGCGCGCGTCCGGGACGGAGATGGTCACCGTGGCGATGCGGCGCGTGCCGCGGGGCGGGACCGGTGGCCTGCTCGACGTCCTCGACGCGTCCGGGGTCCGGCTGCTGCCCAACACGGCCGGCTGCCGCACCGCCCGGGAGGCTCTGCTCACGGCACGGCTCGCCCGTGAGGCCCTGGGCACCGACTGGGTCAAGCTCGAGGTCGTCGCCGACGACCGGACGCTGCTGCCCGACGTCGTCGAGCTCCTCGACGCGGCGGAGCAGCTCGTCCGGGACGGCTTCACGGTGCTGCCGTACACGAACGACGACCCGGTCGTCGCGCGTCGGCTCGCCGACGTCGGCTGTGCGGCGGTCATGCCGCTCGGATCACCGATCGGCAGCGGGCTCGGCATCCGCAACCCCCACGCGATCGAGCTGGTCCGCGACGCCGTCGACGTGCCCGTCGTCCTCGACGCCGGCATCGGCACGGCCTCGGACGCCGCGCTGGCGATGGAGCTCGGGTGCGACGCCGTGCTGCTCGCCACGGCGGTGACCCGGGCCGAGGACCCGGTCGCGATGGCCACCGCGATGCGGCACGCAGTCGAGGCCGGGCGCCTGGCCCGGCTGGCCGGGCGGGTCCCCCGGCGACACCTGGCCCGGGCCTCCTCGCCCCTCGAGGGGATGGTCGACGCGTGAGCGCGCCACGCGTGCTCGTCGTCACCGACCGCAGCCAGGTTCCCGCCGGTCGCGCGGTGCTCGACGTCGTCGCGCTGGCGCTCGACGGGGGCGCCGACGGCGTGCTCGTCCGCGAGCGCGACCTGCCGGCACCCGAGCGGGCCCGGCTCGTCGAGGCGGTGGCGATGCTCTGCGCCGAGGCGCAGGCCGGGCTCCTCGTCGCCGCTCCCCTGCCACCGGACCTCACCGTGCCGCTCGACACGGTGGGGGTGCACCTGCCCAGCCGCGACGTCGACCGGGTCCGCGAGCTCGACCCCGAGCTGGCCGGGGCGCGGCTCGTCGGCCGGTCCTGCCACCGGGTGTCCGACCTCGTGCGAGCAGCCGACGACGGGCTCGACCTCGCGACGCTCTCGCCGGTGGCACCGACGCGGTCCAAGCCCGGCTACGGGCCGGCACTCGGCCTCACCGGGCTGCGCGCGGCCCTGACCACCGCCCGACGCGTCCGCCGCACGCTGCCCGCCGTCCTCGCCCTCGGCGGGGTCGACGCGTCGAACGCGGGCGCCTGTCTCGACGCTGGGGCGGACGGCGTCGCCGTCATGGGCCCGGTGATGCGCGCCGCCGACCCGATGGCCGCGACCCGCGCCATCGTCGAGTCGGTCACTGCCTCAGGGGGGTTCCCGCCATGACGTCCACCACGCCACCCGTCGCCCTGACCGTCGCCGGCTCGGACTCCGGTGGCGGAGCGGGCCTGCAGGCCGACCTCGCGACGTTCGGTGCCCTCGGCGTGCACGGCGCGAGCGCCGTCACCGCCGTCACCGTCCAGGACACGACCGGGGTGCACGCGGTGCACGCGGTGCCCACCGACGTCGTCGCCGCGCAGGTCGAGGCGGTCCTGCGCGACCTGGCGCCGGCGGCGGTCAAGGTGGGGATGCTCGGCTCCGTCGACGTCGTGGCGGCAGTGGCCGGCTTCGCGGCGCTCGGACGCCTCCCTCGACTCGTCGTCGACCCCGTGCTCGTCGCGACGAGCGGGGACCCGCTGGCCGGTCCCGGGGTGCCGGCGGCCCTGCGCGAACTGCTCCTGCCGCACGCGACGCTGGTGACCCCGAACACCGAGGAGGCCGGCGTCCTGCTGGGCTGCCGGCCCGCCACGGACGTCGCCGGCCAGACGCGGCAGGCCCGCGCCCTCCGGGAGTCGACCGGGTGCCGGGCCGTCGTCGTCACCGGCGGCGTCGTCACCTGCCGCGACGGCACGGACCGCGTCGACGTGCTCGTCGACGCGTCCGGCAGCCACGTCCTGCGCTCCCCCGAGCTGCCGACGCGCAACGACCACGGCACCGGCTGCACCTGTCTCTTATACACATCTGACGCTGCCGACGACGGAG
>NZ_JBNDHY010000014.1:0-46946 GCF_056755315.1 Monashia sp. HAY1-2A | reverse complement strand
CGCGAGCACAACCTGCGCGACGTCTCGGTCGACCTCCCCAGGGACAGCCTCGTCGTCTTCACCGGGCTGTCCGGGTCAGGCAAGTCGAGCCTCGCGTTCGACACGATCTTCGCCGAGGGGCAGCGCCGGTACGTCGAGTCACTCTCCGCGTACGCGCGGCAGTTCCTCGGCCAGATGGACAAGCCCGACGTCGACTTCATCGAGGGGCTCTCGCCCGCCGTCTCCATCGACCAGAAGTCGACCAACCGCAACCCGCGCTCGACGGTCGGCACCATCACCGAGGTCTACGACTACCTGCGTCTGCTGTTCGCGCGTGCGGGCCGCCCGCACTGCCCGGTGTGCGGTGAGCCGGTCACCCGGCAGTCGCCCCAGCAGATCGTCGACCAGCTGCTCACGCTCGAGGACCGCACCCGGTTCCAGGTGCTCGCCCCCGTGGTCCAGGGGCGCAAGGGCGAGTTCGTCGACCTCTTCGCCGAGCTGCAGACCAAGGGGTTCTCCCGCGCCCGCGTCGACGGCGAGGTCGTCTCGCTCACCGAGGCCCCCAAGCTCGAGAAGCAGCGCAAGCACACCATCGAGGTCGTCGTCGACCGGCTCGTGGCCAAGGGCGACGACGCCGGGTCCAAGCGACGCCTCACCGACTCCGTCGAGACCGCGCTCGGCCTGGCCGGAGGCGTCCTCGTCATCGACTTCGTCGACCGTGACGCCAAGGACAAGGACCGCGAGCGCCGCTTCTCCGAGAAGATGGCCTGCCCCAACAACCACCCCCTGGGCATGGACGAGGTGCAGCCACGGTCGTTCTCCTTCAACTCCCCGTTCGGTGCGTGCCCGACGTGCACCGGCATCGGCACCGAGCTCGAGGTCGACCCCGAGCTCGTCGTGCCCGACGACGACCTGACCCTCGCCGAGGGGGCCATCCAGCCGTGGGCCCAGGGCTCCGGGTCGGCCGAGTACTTCCAGCGCGTCATGAGCGCGCTCGGGGAGGACATGAAGTTCTCGATGGACGTGCCGTGGCGGGCGCTGCCCGAACGGGCCCGCGAGGCGCTGCTCCACGGGCAGAACTACAAGGTCCACGTCCGCTACCGCAACCGCTACGGCCGCGACCGCTCGTACACGACCGGCTTCGAGGGTGTCGTCCCGTTCATCAAGCGGCGCCACTCCGAGACCGACTCCGACTGGAGCCGCGAGCGGTACGAGGGCTACATGCGCGAGGTCCCGTGCCCCGTCTGCAAGGGCGCCCGCCTCAAGCCCGAGTCGCTCGCCGTGCTCGTCGGCGGCAAGAACATCGCCGAGGTGTGTGCCCTGGCCATCAGCGAGGCGGCCGGGTTCCTCGACACCGTCGACTTCACGGCCCGCGAGAAGCAGATCGCCGAGCGGGTCATCAAGGAGATCGACGCCCGTCTGGGGTTCCTCCTCGACGTCGGCCTCGACTACCTCTCGCTCGACCGGCCGGCCGGCACGCTGTCCGGCGGCGAGGCGCAGCGCATCCGGCTCGCCACGCAGATCGGCTCGGGCCTCGTCGGCGTGCTGTACGTGCTCGATGAGCCCTCGATCGGCCTGCACCAGCGCGACAACCACCGGCTCATCGAGACCCTGACGCGGCTGCGCGACCTCGGCAACACGCTCATCGTCGTCGAGCACGACGAGGACACCATCGCCACCGCCGACTGGGTCGTCGACATCGGTCCGGGCGCCGGGGAGCACGGCGGACACGTCGTGCACTCCGGCCCGGTCAAGGGCCTGCTCGAGCACCCCGACTCCCTGACCGGCATGTACCTGTCCGGCCGGCGCGAGATCCCGACGCCGCCGGTGCGCCGCGGCCACGACGGCCGGCAGGTGACCGTCACCGGGGCGCGCGAGAACAACCTGCGGGACGTCACGGTCAGCTTCCCGCTCGGCAACCTCGTCGCGGTCACCGGCGTCTCGGGTTCGGGCAAGTCGACGCTCGTCAACGACATCCTCTTCAACGTCCTCGCCAACAAGCTCAACGGTGCCCGGCACGTCCCGGGCCGGCACAAGACCGTGACCGGGCTGGACCAGCTCGACAAGGTCGTCCACGTCGACCAGAGCCCGATCGGCCGCACCCCGCGCTCGAACCCGGCGACGTACACCGGCGTCTTCGACAACATGCGCAAGCTCTTCGCCGAGACGACCGAGGCCAAGGTCAGGGGCTACCAACCCGGCCGGTTCTCGTTCAACGTCAAGGGCGGTCGCTGTGACGCGTGCTCGGGCGACGGCACGATCAAGATCGAGATGAACTTCCTGCCCGACGTCTACGTCCCGTGCGAGGTGTGCCACGGGGCCCGGTACAACCGGGAGACGCTGGAGGTCCACTTCAAGGGCAAGACGATCGCCGACGTCCTGGACATGCCGATCGAGGAGGCCGCGGACTTCTTCGAGGCGGTGCCCGCGATCGCGCGCCACCTGCGGACCCTCAACGACGTCGGCCTCGGCTACGTGCGCCTCGGCCAGCCGGCACCGACCCTGTCCGGTGGCGAGGCCCAGCGCGTGAAGCTCGCGAGCGAGCTGCAGAAGCGCTCCACCGGCCGCACCATCTACGTTCTCGACGAACCGACCACCGGGCTGCACTTCGAGGACATCCGCAAGCTGCTCGACGTGCTCCAGGGCCTCGTCGACAAGGGCAACACCGTCATCGTCATCGAGCACAACCTCGACGTCATCAAGAACGCCGACTGGATCATCGACATGGGGCCCGAGGGCGGCTCGGGCGGTGGCACCGTGATCGCCGAGGGCACCCCCGAGGAGGTCGCTGAGGTCGCGGCCAGCCACACCGGCCGCTTCCTCAAGCCGATCCTCGAGCGCACCGCGCGGACGACGACGCGGGCCTCGAAGGCCTCGTCCTCAAAGACGTCCTCCAAGGGCTCCGCGGCGAGCTCATCGACGGGGTCCTCGACGGGCTCCTCGACGAGCTCCTCGACGGGGTCCACGTCCTCGGCCCGCTCCCAGCGGACTACCGGGGCAGGCTCAGGCTCGACGCGGACCATGACGACAGCCGCGAAGGGCAGCCCCACCAAGGGCGGCGCGACCGGCGGCCGCACCCGTGGGGGTGTCACGACCGCCGCCGCGAAGAAGACGTCCTCGGCCTCCACCGTGAGCACCGCCCGCACGTCGCCGAGCACCACGACGCGAAAGAGGAAGGCATGACCGAGCACGACCAGGACGGCGGTACCGACGCGGGCGCGTGCCTGCCCGGACGCCGCGGCGTGCTGCGCGCCGCCGGCGCCGTCGCCGGAGCGGTCGCCGGAGCGGGTGCGCTCGCCGCCTGCAGCAGCCCGCCCGTCCCGACCGGCACCTCCGGCGGTGCGGCAGGCGGTGCCGGTGGATCGGCCACGCCGACGCCGACGTCGGAGGTGCCGGTCGGCGGCGCGAAGTTCTTCCCGGACACCCAGACCGTCGTCACCCAGCCCCAGGCGGGCACCTTCAAGGCCTTCGACACCACCTGCCCGCACCAGGGCTGCGCGGTGTCCGCGGTGGAGGGCGGCCAGCTCGTGTGCCCGTGTCACCAGAGCCACTTCGCCCTCGCCACCGGTGAGGTCGTGTCGGGCCCGGCGCCGACGGGCCTGAGCCCGAAGACCGTCACCGTCAGCGGTTCGGGCTTCACCGTCGGCTGAGTCCCACGGGCCCGGCGACCGGTCACGTCGGGCACCTCGGTCACCTCGGTCTGGCCGCCGCGCTCGAGAGGGAGGGGACCGGGCCGTCGGTGGCCCGACATAGGGTGGAGCCGTGGCCGACCCGACGACCTATCGACCGAAGCCGGGGGAGATCCCGACCGATCCGGGCGTCTACCGGTTCCGCGACGGGCACGGTCGCGTCATCTACGTGGGCAAGGCCAAATCGCTTCGCCCGCGGCTCTCCTCGTACTTCCAGGACATCACGGCGCTGCACCCACGCACCGCCACGATGGTCACGACGGCCGCGTCGGTCGAGTGGACCGTCGTGCGCACCGAGGTCGAGGCGCTCCAGCTCGAGTACTCGTGGATCAAGGAGTTCGACCCCCGGTTCAACGTCAAGTACCGCGACGACAAGTCCTATCCGTTCCTCGCCGTGACCATGGGCGAGCCCGTCCCGCGGGCGCAGGTGATGCGTGGGGCCAAGCGCAAGGGCACGCGCTACTTCGGTCCGTACGGCCACGCGTGGGCCATCCGCGAGACCCTCGACCTGCTGCTGCGCGTCTTCCCGCTGCGCACGTGCTCCTCCGGCGTGTACAAGCGCGCGGCGGCCAGCGGCCGGCCGTGCCTGCTCGGCTACATCGACAAGTGCTCGGCACCGTGCGTCGGCAGGGTCACGCCCGAGGAGCACCGCGCCATCGCCGAGGACTTCTGCGACTTCATGGCCGGCAACACGACCCGGTTCGTCAAGCGGCTCGAAACCCGCATGCGCGAGGCCGCGGCCGACCTCGACTTCGAGCAGGCGGCGCGCCTTCGCGACGACATCGGCGCGATCAGCAAGGCCCTCGAGAAGCAGGCCGTCGTCCTCGGCGACGCCACCGACGCCGACGTCTTCGCGCTCGCCGACGACGACCTCGAGGCGGCGGTCCAGGTCTTCCACGTCCGTGGCGGCCGCATCCGGGGCCAGCGCGGCTGGGTCGTGGAGAAGGAGAGCGAGGACCTGCCGGCCCTCGTCGGCCACCTGCTCCAGCAGGTCTACGGCGACGCCGACCGCGAGACGGTCCCGCGCGAGGTGCTCGTGCCGACCCTGCCCGAGGACTGCGAGGCCGTCGTCGAGTGGCTCTCGTCGGTCCGCGGCGCGCGGGTCGACGTGCGCATCCCCCAGCGGGGTGACAAGCGCACCCTCATGGAGACCGTCCGCCGCAACGCCGAGCAGTCCCTGGCCCGGCACAAGGTGGCTCGAGCCGGCGACCTGACGCTGCGCAGCCAGGCCCTCCAGGATCTGCAGGAGTTCCTCGAGCTCGACGAGGCACCCCTGCGCATCGAGTGCTACGACGTCAGCCACGTCCAGGGCACCAACGTCGTGGCCTCGATGGTGGTCTTCGAGGACGGCCTGCCCCGCAAGAGCGAGTACCGACGCTTCATCGTCCGTGGCACGGCGGGCAGGGCGGGCACGACGGGCGCGGCCGTCGCACTCGAGGCCGCGGCAGACGGCACGGTGACCGTCGACGACACCGCCGCGATGCGCGAGGTGCTGACCCGGCGGTTCCGCCGGTACCTCGAGGAGGCGGAGGCGGACGGCGACCTCGCCGGCACCGAGGACACGGAGGGCACCGCCGACGACACCCCTGCCGCGTCGGGGCCCATCGACCCCGAGACCGGTCGCCCGCGTCGCTTCGCCTACCCGCCGAGCCTCGTCGTCGTCGACGGCGGCCTGCCCCAGGTCAACGCGGCGCAGGCGGTGCTCGACGAGCTCGGCATCGAGGAGGTCGCGCTCGTGGGGCTGGCAAAGCGGCTCGAGGAGGTCTGGGTCCCACGCACCGAGCACCCGGTCATCCTGCCCCGCACCAGCGAGGGCCTGTACCTGCTCCAGCGCCTGCGCGACGAGGCGCACCGGTTCGCCATCACCTTCCACCGGCAGCGTCGGTCCAAGGCGATGACCACGAGCGCCCTCGACGGCATCCCGGGCCTCGGGTCGAGCCGGCAGAAGGCGCTGCTGCGCCACTTCGGGTCGGTCAAACGGCTTCGGGCCGCGGACGCGACGGACATCATGGCGGTACCTGGCATCGGCCCGTCGCTTGCCTCGGCGGTCGTGACCCACTTGGCTGAGGGTGCACCGCAGGAGCCAGCCGTGAACCTCACGACGGGAGAAGTCCTCGAATGACCGCCGACAGCAGGACCGCCGACCTGGCCTCCCTCGCGGACGCTCCGATCGTCATCGTCACCGGCATGAGCGGTGCGGGCCGCAGCACGACGGCGAACGTGCTCGAGGACCTCGGGTGGCTCGTCGTCGACAACCTGCCACCGCAGCTGCTCGGTCACCTCGCCGAGCTGCGCGACGCCGCGCTCGCGCACAACCCCGACGCGAGCCACCAGCAGGTCGCGGTCGTCGTCGACGTCCGGGCCGGTGGGTGGTTCGGCCACCTCGACGAGGCCATCTCCGCGGCACGCGAGCGGGGGGAGCGGCCGAGCCTGGTGTTCCTCGACGCCACCGACGAGGCGCTCGTCCGACGCTTCGAGAGCGTGCGCCGGCCGCACCCCCTGCAAGGCAGCGGCCGCCTCCTCGACGGCATCCAGCACGAGCGCGAGCTGCTGCAGGACCTGCGTTCGTCGGCCGACGTCGTCATCGACAGCTCTGGGCTCAACGTGCACCAGCTCAGTGCCAAGCTGTCCTCGCTGTTCGCCGGTGACCGCAAGGTGCAGCTGCGCATCGCCGTCATGTCCTTCGGCTTCAAGTACGGCCTGCCCCTCGACGCCGACGTCGTCTTCGACATGCGCTTCCTGCCCAACCCCTACTGGGTGCCCGAGCTGCGGGCCCTCACCGGCCGCGACGAGCCGGTGGCCGAGTTCGTCATGAAGCAGCCCGGTGCCGAGGAGTTCCTCGACCGCGCCGCCGACCTGCTCGAGACGATGATCGGTGGCTACGTCCGCGAGGGGCGCCGGTACGTCACGGTCGCCGTCGGCTGCACGGGCGGCAAGCACCGGTCCGTCGCCACCGCCGAGGCGCTGAGCCGGCGGCTGCGGGGCCACGACCGCGTCGACACGTTCGTCGTGCACCGCGACCTCGGCCGCGAGTGAACGGTGGACGCGTGACCCTGCCCGCCCCCCGCGTCGCGCTCGGCCCGTCCCAGCAGCGGCGCATCGTCGCGCTCGGCGGCGGGCACGGCCTCTCGGCGACGCTGAGCGCGCTGCGCCTGCTCACCGACGACGTCACGGCCGTCGTGACCGTCGCCGACGACGGCGGGTCGAGCGGCCGGCTGCGCCGTGACTTCGAGGTCCTGCCGCCCGGCGACCTGCGGATGGCCCTCTCGGCGCTGTGCGACGACAGCGACTGGGGGCACACGTGGCGCGACGTCCTCCAGCACCGCTTCGGCGGCGACGGCGACCTCCGGGGCCACGCGCTCGGCAACCTCATGATCGTCTCCATCTGGGAGCTGCTCGGCGACACGGTCCGGGGACTCGACCTCGTCGGCCGGCTGCTCGGCGCGCGCGGCCGGGTCCTGCCGATGGCCGCCGAGCCGCTCGAGATCGTCGCCGAGATCGTCGGCCACGACCCGGACCGCCCGGGTGAGGCCGTCACCGTCCACGGGCAGCACCGCGTCGCGTCCTCACCCGGCATCGTGTCCTCCATCGGCATCGTGCCGACCTGCCCGGCGCCCTGCACCGAGGCGCTGGGCGCGGTGGCCGAGGCCGACTGGGTCGTACTCGGGCCCGGGTCGTGGTTCACCTCGGTCATGCCCCACCTGCTCGTGCCCGACCTCGCCGACGCCCTCGTCGCCACGCGGGCGAGGCGCCTGCTCAACCTCAACCTCGAGGTGCACAAGGGCGAGACCCGGGACTTCCGCGCCGAGGACCACCTGGCCTCCTTCGCCGCGAACGCGCCGCACCTGCGCCTCGACGTCGTCCTCGCCGACCCGAGCGTCGTCGTCGACGAGCCGTCGCTGCGGGCCGCGGCGGCGGAGCTCGGTGCCGAGCTCGTCGTGGCGCCGGTCTCCGCGCGCGGTGCACCCGGTGTCCACGACCCGCTCCGGCTCGCGGCCGCGCTGCGGGACGTCATCGCCTGAGGACCTCCTCGCCCGACCTCGCCAGCACGGTGGGGACGAACCGTGACGAACCGCCCGGGTGGCCGCCACGAGGCGCCATGGCGCATCGCTCACCCCTCTGCGGCCGAGGGTGCTTGATCAGGGTGGCAGGATGTGCCGCATGGCCATGACAGCGAAGGTGAAGGACGAGCTCTCGCGCCTCGAGGTGACCAAGCCCTGCTGTCGCAAGGCCGAGGTGTCGACCATGCTGCGCTTCGCCGGCGGGCTGCACATCATCGGGGGGCAGATCGTCGTCGAGGCCGAGCTCGACACCGCGAACGCCGCGCGCCGACTCCGCCGCAACATCGGCGAGGTGTACGGCCACCGGAGCGACGTCCTCGTCCTCGCGGCCGGCGGGCTGCGCCGCGGCTCGCGCTACGTCGTCCGGGTCGTCGAGGAGGGTGCCACCCTCGCGCGCCAGACCGGCCTCATCGACACGCGGGGCCGCCCGGTCCGGGGGCTGCCGCCGAAGGTCGTCAGCGCGGCGACGTGCGACTCGGAGGCGGCCTGGCGGGGCGCCTTCCTCGCGCACGGGTCGCTGACCGAGCCGGGCCGCTCGTCGGCGCTCGAGGTGACCTGCCCCGGCCCCGAGGCCGCCCTCGCCCTCGTGGGGGCGGCGCGTCGCCTCGGCATCCAGGCCAAGGCCCGCGAGGTGCGGGGGGTCGACCGCGTCGTCATCCGCGACGGTGACGCCATCGGCGCCATGCTGACGCGCCTCGGCGCCCACGACGCGGTCCTCGCCTGGGAGGAGCGCCGGATGCGGCGCGAGGTGCGTGCCACGGCCAACCGCCTCGCCAACTTCGACGACGCCAACCTGCGCCGCTCCGCGCGCGCCGCGGTCGCCGCCGGTGCCCGCGTCGAGCGCGCCATGGAGCTGCTCGGCGAGGAGGTCCCCGAGCACCTGCGCGAGGCAGGCCGGCTGCGGCTCGAGCACAAGCAGGCCAGCCTCGAGGAGCTCGGCCAGCTCGCCAAGCCGCCGATGACCAAGGACGCCGTCGCGGGCCGCATCCGACGCCTGCTGGCGATGGCCGACAAGCGGGCCGAGGACCTCGGCGTCCCCGGCACCGAGGCCAACCTGACGCCGGAGATGCTCGAGAGCTGAGCCCGGCGCGGCATCCGCCCGGCAACGCGCGCCGCCCGGGTTGCCTCTCCACGCCCTGAGACTGCCGACTCGGCGCCTCGGGGGAGCGACTAGGGTGGACTGTGACCGAGGTCGCAGCGTCGCGGCCCTCCCGTCGGACGAAGGTCGTCTGACGACGTCCGACACACCCTCACACCGTCTCACCGAAGAGGTGCACAGCAGTGACCGTTCGCGTTGGTATCAACGGCTTTGGCCGCATCGGCCGCAACTTCTTCCGCGCCATCGTGGCGTCCGGGGCCGACATCGAGGTCGTGGCCACGAACGACCTCATGGACAACAAGACCCTGGCCCACCTGCTCAAGTACGACTCGATCCTCGGGCGCTTCCCCGGCGAGGTGTCCTACGACGAGACGTCCATCACCGTCGACGGCAAGGCCATCCGCGTCTTCGAGGAGCGCGACCCGTCCGCGATCGACTGGGCCGGCGTCGGTGCGGACGTCGTCGTCGAGTCCACCGGCTTCTTCACCGACGCGGAGAAGGCCAAGGCGCACGTCGCCGGCGGCGCGAAGAAGGTCGTCATCTCGGCGCCGGCCAAGAACGAGGACATCACCATCGTCATGGGCGTCAACGACGACCTGTACGACGCCGACCAGCACACCGTCATCTCGAACGCCTCGTGCACGACGAACTGCCTCGCGCCGATGGCCAAGGTCCTCCACGAGGAGTTCGGCATCGTCAAGGGCCTCATGACGACGATCCACGCGTACACGCAGGACCAGAACCTGCAGGACGCCCCGCACAAGGACCTCCGTCGCGCCCGCGCGGCCGCGCTCAACATCGTCCCCACGACGACCGGCGCCGCCAAGGCCGTCTCGCTCGTCCTGCCCGAGCTCAAGGGCAAGCTCGACGGCTACGCCCTCCGTGTCCCCGTGCCCACGGGCTCGGCCACCGACCTGACGTTCGAGGCCGGCCGCGAGACCACCGTCGAGGAGGTCAACGCCGCGGTCAAGGCCGCCGCCGAGGGTCCGCTCAAGGGGTACCTCGTCTACACCGAGGACCAGATCGTCTCCAAGGACATCGAGACCGACCCCGCCTCGTGCATCTTCGACGCCGGCCTCACCAAGGTCATCGGCAACCAGGTCAAGGTCGTCGGCTGGTACGACAACGAGTGGGGCTACTCCAACCGCCTCGTCGACCTCGTGAAGCTCGTCGGCGCGTCCCTCTGAGCCACCCGGCCACCGCCCTCGGCTGTCATCGACACGCCGGGGCGGTGGCCGTCTCCGTGTCCGGCTGACCCCAACCACTGAAGAGGCATACCGCGTGAAGACCACCAGCGACCTCGGGGACGTGCGCGGCAAGCGCGTCCTCGTCCGGTCCGACCTCAACGTGCCGCTCGACGGCTCGACGATCACCGACGACGGCCGCATCCGCGCCTCCGCCCCGACGATCCAGGGCCTTGCCGACGCCGGCGCCCGCGTCATCGTCTGCGCCCACCTCGGCCGGCCCAAGGGCGCGCCCGAGGCCAGGTACTCCCTCGCGCCCGTCGCGAAGCGCCTCGCCGAGGTGCTCGGCCGCGAGGTCGCCTTCGCCGAGGACACCGTCGGCGAGGACGCGAAGGCCAAGGCCGCCGCCCTGCAGGACGGGCAGGTGCTGCTCCTCGAGAACCTCCGCTTCAACGCCGGGGAGACCGCCAAGACCGACGAGGAGCGGGCCGAGTTCGCCGGCGAGCTCGCTTCTCTCGCAGACGCCTTCGTGTCCGACGGTTTCGGCGTCGTCCACCGCAAGCAGGCGTCGGTCTACGACGTCGCCCGGCTCCTCCCGCACGCCACCGGTGGCCTCGTCCAGACCGAGGTCGGCGTCCTGCGCCGCCTCACCAAGGACCCCGAGCGGCCGTATGCCGTCGTGCTCGGAGGGGCCAAGGTGTCCGACAAGCTCGGCGTCATCGGCAACCTGCTCGGCACGGCCGACCGTCTCCTCATCGGGGGCGGCATGGTCTTCACCTTCCTCGCCGCCCAGGGCCACGAGGTCGGCAAGAGCCTGCTCGAGGCCGACCAGGTCGACACGGTCAAGGGCTACCTCGAGCGGGCCGAGCAGGATGGCGTCGAGATCGTCCTGCCCGTCGACGTCGTCGCCGCCGACGCGTTCAGCGCCGACGCCGACCACGACGTCGTCGCCGTCGACGCGATCCCGGCCGACCGGATGGGCCTGGACATCGGTCCCGAGTCGAGCCGCCTCTTCGCCGAGAAGCTCGCCGACTGCCGGACCGTCTTCTGGAACGGCCCGATGGGCGCGTTCGAGATGGAGCCGTTCGCCGCCGCGACGAAGTCGCTGGCCCAGGCGCTCGTCGACATCACGGCCCGGGGCGCCCTCACGGTCGTCGGTGGTGGTGACTCGGCGGCCGCGGTGCGCCAGCTCGGCTTCGAGGACTCCGACTTCGGCCACATCTCCACCGGTGGTGGCGCCAGCCTCGAGTACCTCGAGGGCAAGGAGCTGCCCGGACTGACCGTTCTCGAGGAGGACGACGCCTGATGGCCAAGGACACCAAGCCCGCGGGTCGCATCCCGCTCATGGCCGGCAACTGGAAGATGAACCTCGACCACCTCCAGGCGACGCACCTCGTGCAGAAGCTGGACTGGACGCTGCGTGACGCCAAGCACGACCACGCTGCGGTCGAGGTGGCCGTGCTGCCGCCCTTCACCGACCTGCGCTCCGTGCAGACCCTCGTCGAGGGCGACAAGCTCGATCTGCGCTACGGCGCCCAGGACCTCTCTCCGCACGCGTCCGGCGCCTACACCGGCGACATCTCGGGCGCGTTCCTCGCCAAGCTCGGCTGCACCTACGTCGTCGTCGGGCACAGCGAGCGGCGCGAGGGCCACGGTGAGACCGACGCGGTCGTCAACGCCAAGGTCAGGGCGGCCTACGCCCACGGCCTGACGCCGATCCTGTGCTGCGGCGAGGCGCTCGACGTGCGTCGGGAGGGCCGCCAGGTCGAGCACGTCGTCGCGCAGCTGCGCGAGGACCTCGACGGCGTCACCCCCGAGCAGGCCGCCACCATCGTCATCGCCTACGAGCCCATCTGGGCCATCGGGACCGGCGAGGTCGCGACCCCGGACGACGCGCAGGAGGTCTGTGCCGCGATCCGGGCGCTGCTCGCCGAGCTCTACGGGGCCGAGGTCGCCGACGGCGTCCGCGTCCTCTACGGCGGCAGCGTCAAGGCCGCCAACGTCGCCGCCATCATGGCGCAGGACGACGTCGACGGCGCCCTCGTCGGCGGCGCCTCGACCGACCCGGCCGAGTTCGCGTCGATCTGCCGCTACCGCGACCACGTGACCGCCGGCTGACCGCTCGCGTCACCGCACCTCCCGCCCGCCGCGGCCGTTCGGCCGTGGCGGGCCCGGGAGGTATCCTGTCCCGAGCGCCGGGGACCGGCCGCGCGAGCGGACGGCACGAGACCCGAGCGCCGACGACCCCGACGAGATGGAGTGACCCCCGTGGATGCGGTTCGCATCGTGCTCCAGGTCCTGCTGGTCCTGTCCAGCCTGGTCCTGACCCTGTTCATCCTGCTGCACAAGGGCAAGGGTGGTGGCCTGTCGGACATGTTCGGCGGGGGCATGTCGACGTCCCTCGGTGGCTCGTCGGTGGCCGAGCGCAACCTCGACCGCTTCACCGTCGCCGTCGCCGTGGTCTGGGCGACGGCGATCATCGGCCTGGGCCTGTTGGCCCGTTTCGCGAGCTGAGAGGAGCACGCCATGGCCAGTGGTAACGCCATTCGTGGAAGCCGGGTCGGCGCGGGCCCGATGGGTGAGGCCGAGCGCGGCGACGCCGCCCCCCGCGTCTTCATCTCCTACTGGTGCTCCAACGGGCACGAGACCCGGCCGAGCTTCGCCGAGGAGCCAGGCATGGTCGTGCCGGAGACGTGGGACTGCCCCCGCTGCGGCTTCCCCGCGGGCCAGGACAAGGACAACCCCCCCGCCCCGCCGAAGGTCGAGCCGTACAAGACGCACCTCGCGTACGTGAAGGAGCGGCGCAGCGACGCCGACGGCGCAGCGATCCTCGACGAGGCCCTGAGCACGCTCCGGGAGCGCGGCCTCATCCAGTGACCTGACGGTCACCACCGACGCACGACGGAGGGCCCGGGACGACGTCCCGGGCCCTCCGTCGTTCCCGTGGGGTGCCGGCTCAGCCGAGCCCGGAGGCGGCGTCGGCGTCGACGAGCCACAGCGTCGCGTCGGTGCCGCGGACGCCCGCCGCGGGGACGTCCCAGCGGTCGGTGCCGGGGGCGAGCGCGGCGGCCACCGCCTCGGCCTTGTCCGGACCTGCGACGAGGAACCACACCTCGTGGCTTCGCTCGAAGCACTCGAAGGTCAGGCTGACCCGGTCGGGCGGCGGTTTCGGTGACTCGTGGACCGCCACGGCGATCGCGTCCCCGATGCCCTGGGCCGGGTGGTGCGGAAAGAGCGAGGCGACGTGCCCGTCAGGCCCCACGCCGAACAGGACGACGTCCCAGGCCTGCTGGCCGAACTCACGGATCGACGCGGCGTACGCCGCGGCACTGGCCTCGGCGTTCTCGGACGCGTCCGGCCCGGCGACCCGGTGCACCTTCGCCGGGTCGAGGCCGAGGGTGGTCAGGCCCGCCTCGTCGTTCTGGGTGTCGTTGCGGTCGGGGTCACCGGCGGGCAGGTAGCGCTCGTCGCCCCACCAGACCCGCACGCGTGACCAGTCGACGGCCGAGCGGCCGGGGACCTGCGCCAGCGAGGCGATCACCGCCGACCCCATCGACCCACCCGTCAGGGCAACCTGGGCCTCGGGGGAGCGGGCCTGGGCGTCGAGCAGGGCGGTGACCAGGCGAGCGGCGGCGGCATCGGCGAGCGACTGCTTGTCCGGGTGGACGACGACGCGGGGCTCGCTCACGAGGACGCCTTCTTCGCCGTCGCGGGCCCGGTGGTCGCCGTCGCCGCAGCGGTCCGCTTGGCCGTCGACGCGTCGGACTTCTTGCGCGCCCTGGCTGTGGCCTTCTCGCGCGGCGTCCGCTTGCCGGCGAGCTTGCGGGCCGTCGCCTCCTTGACCTGCGCGGTCTCGGCCGTCCCGGGGGCCGGAGGCGCGGTGATCATGGCGCTGGCGTCCTGGGCGGACTCGTCGTGGCCGAGGCGCGCGGCGAGCCGGCGAGCCTCCGCGAGGTCGGGGGCCTTGCCGGCCTTGGCCGCCGCGGCGGCCGACAGCCGGGCCGGTTGCAGGTCGGACAGGCCGCGGCACAGCGCCTCGGCGTAGGCCTCGTCGGGGTCGAGCCGGCGCAGCTCGTCGGCGAGGCACTCGGGCAGCTCGCGCCGGGGCAGGTTGATCCGCCGGTCCGGCTGGCCTGCCTGCGACAGCGTCGCGACGACGTCGCCGGGACGGACGAGGTCGATGGGCCCGCTGCGCCGCTCCAGGCGCACCGAGCTGATGCCCGAGCCCCGAGGCGTCGACACGCGCCGCACCGGCACCTTGAGGCGGCGGGTGAGCCAGGCCGCGAGCAGGTCGGAGGACGGCGAGTCCGGGGCGCCGCTGACGACGGCCCCGGTGATCGGCTCGTACGGCGGCTGGTCGAGGGCGGCGGCGAGCAGCCCGCGCCACAGCGTGAGTCGGGTCCACGACAGGTCGGTGTCGCCCGGTGCGTACGTCGCCGCCCGCTTCTTGAGCATGAGCCGCGGGTTGTGGTGCAGGGCGGCGTCGGTGATCCGACGCTGTGCCATGGCGCCGATGGGGTCCTTGGCGACGTCGTCGGGCGCCTTGCCCGGCCACCACGCGACGATGGGGGAGTCGGGCAGCAGGAGCGGCACGACGACGCTCGGCCCGTGCCCGGCCAGCGCGCCGTAGAGCCGCAGGACGACGATCTCGCTCGCGCCGGCGTCGCCGCCCAGGCGGATCTGCGCGTCGAGGCGGTTCCTGCCGCGCCGCTCACCGGGGATGACGACGATGATGCGGCAGGGGTGCTGCCGGCTGGCCTGGTTGGCGGCGTCGATGGCCTCCTGGGCGTCGGTGTCCTCGACGACCATGACGAGCGTCAGGACCCGGCCGAGCGCCATGGCGCCGACCTCGTTGCGGAGGCGGACGAGCGTCTTGCTGATGCCCGTGGTCGTCGTGTCGGTCAGGTCCCTGATCACGGCATCCTCCAGTGACGTCCGTCCCGCTTCAGCATCTCGTGGGCCGACGGCGGCCCCCACGTGCCGGCCGGGTACTGCTCCGGCTTGCCGTCCTTGGCCCAGTGCGCCATGAGCGGGTCGAGGATGCGCCAGGACAGCTCGACCTCCTCGTGGCGGGGGAACAACGGCGGGTCGCCGAGGAGGACGTCGAGGATGAGCCGCTCGTACGCCTCGGGAGAGGCCTCGGTGAACGAGGACCCGTAGCCGAAGTCCATCGTCACGTCACGCACCTCCATCTGCGAGCCCGGCACCTTCGAGCCGAACCGCAGCGTCACGCCCTCGTCGGGCTGGACGCGGATGACGATGGCGTTCTGGCCGAGCTCCTCGGTGGCCGTGTGCTCGAACGGCAGGTGCGGCGCCCGCTTGAAGACGACGGCGATCTCGGTGACGCGCTTGCCGAGCCGCTTGCCGGCGCGCAGGTAGAACGGCACGCCGGCCCAGCGTCGGGTGTCGACCTCGAGGGTCACCGCGGCGAAGGTCTCGGTGTGCGAGTCCGGGTCGACGCCGTCCTCGCTGAGGTAGCCGACGACCTCCTCGGCACCCTGCCACCCGGCGGCGTACTGCCCGCGGGCCGCGCCGGTGTCGAGGTTCGCAGGCAGCCGGACGGCCGAGAGCGCCTTCTCCTTCTCGGCGCGAAGGTCCTTGGCGTCGAAGGAGACCGGCTCCTCCATCGCGGTGAGGGCGAGGAGCTGGAGCAGGTGGTTCTGGATGACGTCGCGGGCCGCCCCGATGCCGTCGTAGTAGCCCGCCCGGCCGGCGATGCCGATGTCCTCGGCCATCGTGATCTGCACGTGGTCGACGTAGTTGGCGTTCCACACCGGCTCGAACAGCTGGTTGGCGAAGCGCAGGGCGAGGAGGTTCTGGACGGTCTCCTTGCCGAGGTAGTGGTCGATCCTGAAGACGGCGTCGGGCGGGAAGACGCCCTCGACGATGTCGTTGAGCTGTTGGGCGCTCTTGAGGTCGTGGCCGAACGGCTTCTCGATGATGACGCGTCGCCAGCTGTCGCCCTCGGCCCGGGTCAGGCCGCACCGCTCGAGCTGCTCACACACGGTGGCGAAGAAGGCCGGGGGGATCGACAGGTAGAACGCGTGGTTGCCGCCGGTGCCGCGGTCCCGGTCCAGCTCCTCGACCGTCTTGGCGAGCAGGTCGAAGGCGTCCGGGTCGTCGAAGGTGCCCGGCACGAACCGGAAGCCCTCGGACAGGTTGCGCCAGACGTCTTCGCTGAAGGGCGTCCGGGCGTGCTGCTTGACGGCGTCGTGGACGACCTGGCCGAAGTCCTGCGTGGCCCAGTCGCGCCGGGCGAACCCGATGAGGGAGAAGCCCGGCGGGAGCAGTCCGCGGTTGGCGAGGTCGTAGATCGCCGGCATGAGCTTCTTGCGGGCGAGGTCGCCCGTCACGCCGAAGAGGACGAGGCCGCAGGGACCCGCGATGCGGGGCAGCCGCTTGTCCTCGGCCGTGCGGAGCGGGTTGTGCCCGTGGGCGACTCGCGCCGGCGTCATGCATGCCCTCCCGCGGTCGACCCCTGCCCGAACGCGTCGCGCACCTGGGCCAGACCGGCGTCGTGGTCGGTCAGGTGCAGCCGCAGGACCGGGCGGTCGTGGTCGGCCAGGACCGCGGCGTCGCCGCCGGCCTGCGAGGCGATGAAGTCGCCGAAGGTGAAGTCCCGGCCGGGGATCGGCAGGTCCTGCGTGGGCGCCGTCGTGACCTGCACGTAGACGCCGACGGCGGGGCCGCCCTTGTGGAACTGGCCGGTGGAGTGGAGGAACCGCGGGCCCCAGCCGAAGGTGGTCGGCCGCTCGGTGCGGCGTGCGAGCGCGGCGCGGGTGTCCGCCAGGTCCGCGTCGGCGAGCCGGTCGAGGTAGGCCATGACCGCGACGTAGCCGCGCTCGGGGTCGAGCTGCGCGAAGAGCGCGTCGAGCGCAGCGGGCACGGTCGACGCGTCGCCGAGCCACGCACCGTCACCCCCACCGACCGCGCGGATCTCGACGGCGCCGTCGGTCGCGGCGGGGGCGTCGGCCGACGCGGTGCCCTGGTCGAGGAGTGCGCGGGCGGCCTTCTTGGCGCTCTCGACGTCGGGCTGGTCGAAGGGGTTGATGCCGAGGAGGCGGCCCGCGACGGCGGTGGCGACCTCCCAGAGCAGCAGCTGCGCGCCGAGCGACCCGCCGACGCGGACCTCCGAACCGCCTTCTGCGACAGTGGAGTCCGGCGTACCGTCGTCGTCGTCGCCGACGAGTCGGGCGACCGTGACGTCCGCGGCGGGCCAGCGCACCTCCGGGTCGTCGGCACTGCCCACGACGACGGGTAGCACGCCGGTGCCGTCCTTGCCGGTGGACTCGGCGATGAGCTGCTCGGCCCAGTCGGCGAACCCGACGATGCCCGAGCCGTCGTCGACGAGGACCAGCTTGTCGCGCAGCGGCGTCGTGCCACCCATCGCGGCACCGAGGCGCAGCCCGGGGTTGGCGTCGTCGTCGGCCGACAGGACGTCGGCGACGGACTCCGCCTCGTCGAGGAGCGCCTCGACGTCGACACCGGCGAGGCCGCTCGGCACGAGGCCGAAGGCGGTCAGGGCCGAGTAGCGGCCCCCGACGTTCGGGTCGGCGTTGACGACGCGGTAGCCCTTCTCGCGGGCCTCACCGTCGAGCGGGCTGCCCGGGTCGGTGACGACGACGATGCGCTCGGCCGGGTCGATGCCGGCGTCGGTGAACGCCTGCTCGTAGGCGCGGCGCTGCGAGTCGGTCTCGACCGTGGAGCCGGACTTGCTCGAGACGACGACGACGGTGTGCTCGAGGTCGTCGGCGAGGGCACGGCGCACGTAGTCGGGGTCGGACGAGTCGAGGACGACGAGGTCCTTGCCGGCCGTGGCGCAGATGACCTCGGGCGCGAGCGAGCTGCCACCCATGCCGCAGAGCACGACGTGGGTCAGGCCCTCGCCGGCCAGCTCGTCGCGCAGCGCGGCGATCTGGCCGACGAGCGGACGCGAGGACCGGGCCAGCCCGGTCCAGGACAGACGGATGCCCGCCTCGGCCTCGGCGGCCTCGCCCCAGAGCGTCCGGTCCTGCTCGAAGAGCCGGCTCGCGACGCGGTCGGACACCAGGGTGTCGACGTGCGCCGCGATCGCCTCGGCCGCCGCGCCGGACGCGGTGACGCAGATCGAGCTCATGCCCGGACCTTGTCCATCTCGGCTCGCACGCCGTCGAGCAGGTCGCCCCACGCCTTCTCGAACTTGTCGACGCCCTCCTGCTCGAGGAGGTCGGTCACCTCGGTGTACGAGATGCCGATGCCGTCGAGGTCGTCGAGGACCTTCGAGGACTCCTCGTAGGCGCCGGTCACCGTGTCGCCCCGGATCTCGCCGTGGTCGGCGGTGGCCTCGAGGGTGGCGCTCGGCATCGTGTTGACGACGCCCGGTGCGACGAGCTCGGTGACGTACATGGTGTCGGGGTAGGCCTTGTCCTTGACGCCCGTGGAGGCCCAGAGCGGACGCTGCGGGTTGGCGCCCTCGTCGGCCAGGCTGGTCCAGCGCGGGGTCGAGAAGACCTCCTCGTAGGCCTGGTAGGCGAGGCGCGCGTTGGCGATGCCGCCCTTGCCGCGCAGCGCCTTCGCCTCGTCGGTCCCCATGGCGTCGAGACGCTTGTCGATCTCGGTGTCGACGCGGGAGACGAAGAACGAGGCGACCGAACGGATCGTCGACAGGTCGTGGCCGTTGGCGTGCGCCCTCTCGAGGCCCTCGAGGTAGGCGTTCATGACGCTCCTGTACCGCTCGAGGGAGAAGATGAGCGTCACGTTGACGCTGATGCCCTCGGCCGTGACCGCGGTGATGGCCGGCAGGCCCGCCTTGGTCGCCGGGATCTTGATGAGGACGTTCGGACGGTCGACGGCGGCCGCCAGCTGCTTGGCCTGCTCGACCGTCTTGTCGGTGTCGTGCGCCAGACGGGGGTCGACCTCGATGGAGACCCGCCCGTCGACGCCCTTGCTGCTCTCGTAGAGGGGCAGGAAGAGGTCGGCGGCGTTGCGGACGTCCTCGGTCGTCAGCTCGAAGACGACGTCCTCGACGTCCTTGCCGGCCGCGGTCAGCGCGGCGAGGTCCTCGTTGTAGCGGTCGCCCTTGGACAGCGCCGACTGGAAGATCGACGGGTTCGACGTGACGCCGACGACGTTGCGCTCCTCGATGAGCTCGGAGATCTTGCCGGTCTCGATGAGCTCACGGGAGAGGTCGTCGAGCCAGATCGAGACTCCGGCGTCGGTGAGGGCCTGGGTGTTCGGGTTGCTCATGGTGTCTGTCCCCTTCTGGTTGGGTCGTCGGGTCAGTTGGCCTCGGCGGACGCGGCGTGTGCGCCGGAGGCCACGTCGGTGCCCATGACGTCGGTGGCGGCGCTCTGCTCGGCGCGTCGCGGGTTCGTCTCGGTGACGCGCGGGGCGGTCCGGCCGGAGCCGGCCGACCCGGCGGCCGCCTTGAGCGAGTCCTTGGCAGCCTTGACGACGGCGTCGGCGGTGATGCCGAACTCGCGGAACAGCGTCTGGTAGTCCGCCGAGGCCCCGAAGTGCTCGATGCTGACGATCCGGCCAGCGTCACCGACGAGGTCGTGCCAGCCCATCGACACCCCGGCCTCGACGCTGACGCGGGCGCGGACCGCGGGGGGCAGCACCTTGTCCTGGTAGGAACGGCTCTGCTTCTCGAACCATTCCCGGCACGGCATCGACACGACGCGCGTGGAGACCTTGCCCTTCTCGAGCTTCTCGGCGGCCTCGACCGCCAGCTGCACCTCGGAACCGGTGGCGATGAGGATGACGTCGGGCTCACCGGCGCGGGACTCCTCGACGAGGACGTAGGCGCCCTTGGCGACGCCGCTGACCTTGCCGTACCTCGAGCGGTCCCACGTCGGGACGGCCTGGCGGGTCAGGCACAGCGCGGCGGGGCCCTCCGCGCGGGTGAGGATCTGGGCCCAGGCGGCCGCGGTCTCGTTGGCGTCGGCCGGACGGACGACGTCGAGGCCCGGGATCGCGCGCAGGGCGGCCAGGTGCTCGATGGGCTGGTGCGTCGGGCCGTCCTCGCCCAGCCCGATGGAGTCGTGCGTCCACACGTAGGTGACCGGCGCCTGCTGGATCGCGGCGAGGCGCACGGCCGGGCGCATGTAGTCGGAGAAGACGAGGAAGGTGCCGCCGTACGGTCGGGTCAGACCCTCGAGGGCGATCCCGTTGAGGATCATGCCCATCCCGTTCTCGCGGATGCCGAAGTGCAGGGTGCGCCCGTACGGGCCGCCCTTCCACTCGCGGGTCTGCTTGCCGGTGGGGACGAACGAGGGCTGGCCCTCCATCGTCGTGTTGTTCGACTCGGCGAGGTCGGCCGAGCCGCCCCACAGCTCGGGCATGACGTCGGCGAGGGCGCCGAGGACCTTGCCGGACGCCGCCCGGGTCGCGATGCCCTTGGCGTCGGCCGGGAACGTCGGGAGGGCGCGCCTGAGGTCCTTCGGCGGCTCCTTGGCCAGGACGCGGTCGAGCAGCTCGGCGCGATCCGGGTTGGCCTTGCGCCACGCGCGGAACGAGGCGTCCCACTCGCGGTGGGCCGCCTTGCCGCGCTTGACGACGTCGCGGGCGTGCTTGAGGACGGCCGGCTCGACGACGAAGCTCTTCTTCGGGTCGAAGCCGAGCAGCTCCTTCGTCGCCCCGACCTCGGCGTCGCCGAGGGCCGAGCCGTGCGACTTGCCGGTGTTCTGCTTCGTCGGCGCCGGCCAGGCGATGATGGTGTGCAGGACGACGAGCGTCGGCTTGTCGCGCACCGAGTCACCGCTGCGGATCGCGGCGAGGAGCGCGTCGACGTCCTCCACGTAGGTGGCGCCGTCGGCGTCCTTTCGCCAGTCGACCTCGACGACGTGCCAGCCGTAGGCCTCGAAGCGCTTGGCGACGTCCTCGCTGAACGCGATGTCGGTGTCGTCCTCGATGGAGATCTGGTTGGCGTCGTAGACGACCGTGAGGTTGCCGAGCTCCTGGTGGCCGGCGAGCGCGCAGGCCTCGTGGGTCACGCCCTCCTGCATGTCGCCGTCGGAGGCGATGACGTAGACGTGGTGGTCGAACGGGCTCGTGCCCGGCTTGGCGTCGGGGTCGAACAGCCCGCGCTGGCGGCGCTGGGCCATCGCCATGCCGACGGCCGACGCGAGTCCCGAGCCGAGCGGGCCGGTCGTGATCTCGACGCCCTTGGTGTGGTGGACCTCGGGGTGGCCCGGCGTCTGCGAGCCCCACGTCCGGAGCGCCTTGAGGTCGTCGAGGGACAGCCCGTAGCCGGACAGGTAGAGCTGGATGTACTGCGTCAGGCTCGAGTGGCCGCAGGAGAGGACGAACCGGTCGCGTCCGAGCCAGCTCGGGTCGGACGGGTCGTGGGTCATGACGTTCTGGTAGAGCAGGTAGGCCAGCGGGGCGAGCGACATCGCCGTGCCGGGGTGCCCGTTGCCGACCTTCTGCACGGCGTCGGCGGCGAGCAGGCGGGTCGTGTCGACGGCGCGGATGTCGAGGTCGGTCCAGCCGGCCTTCTTCGCCACCGGACGAGGCAGGCCCGGGTCTCGTTGTGCCAGCAGGTCCTTCGGGCTCTTCGTCGACCTCGAACGGGTGGGGCTCTTCGCCTTCGTGGCGGTGCTGGACACGGACCGGTCTCCTTCGGACGAGGTGGATCGCGTAACGCCACGAGCCTAGTCCCGCCGTTGTGAGCCACGACACCACGCCCGCTGGGTGGTCACGCGTCGGGCCGCGGGTCTCGTGGACGGTCCGCCCAGGTCGCCGTGGGACCTGGGTTGGGCGGCGGACTCGACGGCGGACTCGACGGCGGACTCGACGGCGGGCTCGACGGCGACGGTGCGGTGTCTGGTCGAACGGACGACGGTCTAGACTTGCGACGCAATGCTCTGTACCTCGTGGTGCGTACCCGGTGGTCCGAGCGACGAACCAGCGGTGAGGATCTCAGTGACAACGGTGGACCCCCGCGCCGACCTCTCGGCGCTGCACGGTCCGGACGGCAGTGGGCTGAAGTTCCTCGTCGGGCAGTACGTCTCCCTGATGAAGCCGCGGATCATCGAGCTGCTGCTCATCACGACGATCCCCGTCATGTTCCTCGCGCAGCAGGGCGTGCCGAACCTCTGGCTCGTCGTGGCGACCGTCGTCGGCGGCACGCTCTCGGCCGGTGCGGCCAACACGCTCAACTGCTACATCGACCGCGACATCGACGCCGTCATGCACCGCACGAGCCGGCGCCCCCTCGTCACGGGCACGGTCTCACCGACGGGCGCGCTCGTCTTCGGGGTCACCCTGACCGTCGTGTCGACGCTGTGGCTGGGCCTGCTCGTCAACTGGCTGAGCGCCGGGCTCGCCCTCGCGGCGTTGCTCTTCTACGTCTTCGGCTACACGCTCCTGCTCAAGCGGCGCACGGCGCAGAACATCGTGTGGGGTGGGGCCGCGGGCTGCATGCCGGTTCTCATCGGGTGGTCGGCCGTGACCGGCACCGTCAGCTGGTCGGCCTTCATCCTCTTCCTCGTCATCTTCTTCTGGACGCCGCCGCACTACTGGCCGCTGTCGATGCGCTACAAGGAGGACTACTCCGCGGCGCACGTGCCGATGCTGCCGGTCGTCGAGCGGTTCGTCGTCGTCGCCAAGCAGGTCGTCCTCTACTCGTGGGCCATGGTCCTCGCCTCGCTCGCGCTGGTCCCCGTCCAGCGCGTCGGCTGGGTCTACACCGTCGCGGCCCTCGTGTCCGGCGTGCTGTTCCTCACCGAGGCGCACCGCCTGCTGGCCCGGGCGCGGGCCGGCGTGGCGCACGACGTGCTCAAGCCGATGCGTCTGTTCCACTTCTCCATCACGTACCTGACGCTGCTGTTCGTCGGCGTCGCGCTCGACCCCATCTGGCACCTGCCGCTGCCCGGTCTGGGCTGAGCCGGCTGAGTCGGGCGGGCAGGAGCCGGCCGCAGCCATCCGTCGGCCCCCTCACGTGCCCGACGTCACGACCGGCCGGCCGTCCTCGAGATAGAGCGTCGGCGCATCGCTCCCGCTCCGGCCCGAGGGGAGCAGGGCCTCGAGCAGGCGCCGGTTGTACGGCGCGACCCGGGCGGCCCACTCGTGCGGCTCGCTCCAGTGCACGGCGGCGACCTCCCGACGCTGCAGCCGCGCCGGGTCGAGGAGGCTCGGGTCGAGGGTGCCGAGACCGAAGACGAAGACGGTGGCGTCGGCCCAGCCGTGCAGCGCCGGCAGCCAGTTCACCGCGAGCAGGGACCGCACCGTGACGTCGAGCGCGAGCTCCTCGCGCAGCTCGCGCACGACGCAGGCCGCCGGCGACTCGTGCCGGTCGACGACGCCGCCGGGCAGGTCCCAGTCGCGCTTGTAGACCAGCTCGAGCAGCAGCAGCCGGCCGTCGGGGGAGCGGAGCACGCCCTGCGCGATGGCGCGCTTGGTCGGCAGGGTCGAGTCCAGCATCGCGGTGAACCCGTCGCGCGTGTCGGGGGCCGGGTCGCCGCGGCGGCGGCCGAGCACGACGGTGTCGGTGCGGGTGCCGCCGAGGGTGGTGTTGCCCCGCAGCAGCCCCTCGCGCAGCAGCCCGGCCCGGAGGGCGGTGCGCAGCGAGGCGCGGTTGGCCGGGTCGACGTGGGCCTCGACGCGCTCGAGGGCGAGCTCGTCGAAGGCCCACTCGACGAGCAGCCGCACGGCGCGCCAGCCCAGCCCGCGGCCGCGCGAGGACGGGTAGATGGCCCACGACAGGACGCCGACGCCGGGCTGCGAGCGACGGACGTCGACCGAGCCCGCCGGCCGGCCGTGCCACTCGACGAGGAAGGTCGCCTTGGCCCGGTCGTCGGCCCACTCGTCGTGGGTGCGCCCGATCCAGGCGAGGTGCTCGTCGGCGGGCGGCACGACGTCGGGAACGTCGAACCAGTGGGCGATCTCGGCGTCGTGCAGCTCGCGCGTGACCTCGCTGTCCTCGGCACGCCAGGGGCGCAGCACGAGGTCGCCGTCACGGAGTGTCGGCTGCTCGCTCACGCGCCCAGCCTAGGCAGCGCGGACGGGTTCGTTCAGACGGGGGAGCGACGCGTCGACAGCACGCCCCACGTGAGGGCGGTGGTCAGCAGCGCCGCGCCGACCATGTGGAGCAGGACGAGCACCTCGGGCAGACCGGTGAAGTACTGGGTGTAGCCGATGAGGCCCTGGACGACGGTCACGACGAGCACGAGGTCGAAGCAGCGGCGGGCCCGGTCGGTCGTGGCCGTGATGCGGACCGCCACCAGCGTCGCGACGACGAGGCCGGAGAAGAGCATGACGGCGTCGGCGTGCATCCACGACACGAAGCGCGGGTCGAACCCGGTGCGCGCCGGCCGGTCGGCATCGCCGGAGTGCGGCCCCGAGCCGGTGACGACGGTGCCGAGGACGAGCACCACGGTGCCGACGGCGGCCGTGAGGTGGGCGACGCGCCGCGCGAGGGGATGCACGACGAGCTCGCCCGGGCCGTCCTGCTCGTCGAGCGCACCGCGCACCAGGGCCGTCGACAGCGCGACGAGCGCCATCGACAGGAGGAAGTGCCCCATGACCAACCACGGGTTGAGGCCCGTCAGGACGGTGATGCCGCCGAGGACCGCCTGGGCCGGGATGCCCGCGAGGACACCCACCGCCACCACCTGCAGCCGTCGACGGGCCGGCCAGTGCGTCGCGACGACCCACACCGACACGAGGGCGAGGACGGCGACGACGAACGTCAGCGTGCGGTTGCCGAACTCGACGAGGTCGTGGAACGAGCTCGCCGGGGTGCGGACCGGGGTGAACGACCCCGGCTGGCACTCCGGCCAGGTCGAGCAGCCCAGGCCGCTGCCGGTGAGGCGCACGATGCCGCCCGTGGCCACGATGCCGATCTCACCGACGAGGTTGGCGACGAGCAGCGGCCGGACCCACCGCCCGGGCACCGAGGGGAGCCGGAGCGGCCTCAGCATCCGGGACAGCCTCGTCGGGGCGTCCGTCGATGGAGCGGGGGCGGACACATGCGTCGACACGACACGAGGGTACGGGCAGCGCCGCCTCGTGGAGGAACCGGCCTCAGCCGAGCCCGCTCCAGACCACCTGCGACCCGGCGTGCCCGGCGAGGACGATCGTCGTCGTCGCCGCTGCGGCCGCGAGGACCGTGACGACGCCGAGGACGGCGTCGAGCGGGTGCGTCCGCGGTGCGTCCTCCTCGGGTGGCCGGACGAACCGGACGAGGGCGAGCGTCAGAACCATGAAGGCGAGGCAGAGCAGCTTGGCGCGGTCACCCCACTCCACGTGCTCGGCGAGCAGGCCCGCGTCGGTCGTGGCCGCCCGGACCTGCGAGACGCGTCGGAGCAGCTGCTCGCCGCTCTCGGCCGCCACGAACGCGGAGACGCCGGTCAGGAGCGCGCCGACGACCGTGGGCCAGCGCAGGACGCGGCGCCAGCCGGGGCGGACGGCGTAGCCGACGGCCGCGAGCGCGGACAACGGTCCCAGCACCACGACGGCATGGACGACGAGGATGTGCATCGGCAGCCCGAAGACGAAGTCGAACACGGTCACCTCTCCCTGGGCCGACGCCGGCGCCCAGTGCTCTCGCGTGTGCCCGGCACTCCCCGCGCGGTCGCGGAGCGCCGGGTCGGTCAGTCGTCGAACCGGAAGAAGCGCGCCGCGAGCACGGTCGCGACGACGCCCCACGCGAGGACGACGAGGAGGGCGCCGAGGTTCAGCGACCCGTGCACGAGGGCGCTCCGCAGCCCGTCGGCCAGTCCGGCGGACGGCAGCACCCCGGCGACGTGCGACAGCCCGGCGGGCAGCTCGCTGCGCGGGACGACGACCCCGCCGAGGCCGAGGAGGAGCACCCACACGAGGTTGGCGAGGGCGAGCACGGCCTCGGCGCGCAGCGTGCCCGCGAGCAGCATGGCGAGCGCGACGAACGCCCACGTGCCGGCGACGACGAACAGCAGCGCCCACACGACGCCGACGGGCTCCGGTCGCCACCCGAGGGCGAGGCCGAGCGCTGCGACGACGAGCAGCTGCACGACCTCGACGGCCAGGGTCGCGAGGGCCTTGGCGACGACGAGGCCGCCGCGCCCGAGGGGTGTGACGCCGAGGTAGCGAAGCACCGCGTAGCGCCGGTCGAAACCCGTGGCGATCGCCTGGGCCGTGAAGGCGGCCGACACGACGCACAGGGCCAGGACACCGGGGGTGGCGAGGTCGATGCGGCGCCCGGCACCCAGGGAGGGCGTGCTCGTCACGGCGAGACCGACGAGCGCCATCGCCGGCAGGACGAGGGAGACGAGGAGCTGCTCGCCGTTGCGCAGCAGGTTGCCGACCTCGAAGGAGGCCTGGGCGAGGACCCGCTGCCGGGCCGGGGCGGCACCGCGCCGGCTCCCGGTCGCCGGACCGGCCGGGGAGGGCGTGGGCGTCGGCGCGGCGGTCATGCGGCCCCCCTCCGGGTCAGGCTGAAGTAGACGTCCTCGAGGGCTCGGCCGCCCGTCACCTCGTCGAGCGTGCCCTCGCCGACCGTGCGCCCGGCGTTCATGATGACGAGGTGGTCGGCGAGGCGCTGGGCCTCCTCGAAGGAGTGCGTCGTGACGACGACCGTGACGCCGGCGTCGCGCTGCGCGGCGACGAGGTCCCAGACGTCGAGGCGTCCGTGCGGGTCGAGGCCGGCCGCCGGTTCGTCGAGGAAGAGCACGTCGGGCCGGGGGAGGAGCGCGGCAGCGAGGGAGAGCCGCTGCTTCTGGCCGCCGGACAGCCGCCGGACCGTCGTGCGGGCGAAGTCGGTGATGCCGAGATGCCGGGCCAGGGCGTCGACGTCGGCCGGCTCGGCGTACAGCCGGGCCAGGTGGTGCAGCAGGCGCATCGGTCGGGTGCCGTTGGGCAGACCGCCGGCCTGGAGCATGACGCCCACGCGGGAGCGATGGTCCGGCGAGGCGTCCCACGGGTCGGTGCCGAGCACCCGCACCGAGCCGGCGTCGGGGCGCCCGAGGCCGACGGCGCACTCGATGGCGGTCGTCTTGCCGGCTCCGTTCGGGCCGAGCACCGCGGTGACACGGCCCGCCGGTGCGCTCCACGAGAGGCCGTCGAGGGCCGTGACGTCGCCGAACGAGCGGTGCAGGTCGGTCAGTGTCACCTCGGCGGTCATGGCTGATGAGTCTAGGCTCGGTGGCGGGAGGCCCCGTCACCGCACCGGCCAGCGCAGGACGCCCCGAGGCGGTACCGTCCCGGCCGAGCCCTCGCCGCCTCGCCCCCTCCACGCCACCGAGAACCGAGAAGCCGGAGTGACCACCCCGTGAAGATCGACCCCGCCGCCCGACCGTTCACCGCCATGGCCGCGGTACCGACCGTCGTCGCGGCGCTCGCCCGCCGGCCGCGGACGACGCTCGCCCTCGGCCTGCTCACCGCGGGCGTCACCCTCTTCTTCCGCGACCCCGACCGGACGCCCGACCGCACCCCGGTCGGCGACCCCGACGTCGTGCTCGCGCCGGCCGACGGCATCGTCATGCACGTCGGCGAGCCGCAGCCGGGCCTCGCCCCGGCCGGGCAGTGGCAGCAGGTCAGCATCTTCCTGTCCCTGCTCGACGTGCACATGAACCGCTCGCCGTACGGCGGCCGGGTCGTCGACGTCACCCACACGCCGGGCCGCTTCCTCGCCGCCTACCGGGCCGAGAGCGCCACGAAGAACGAGCGCAGCGAGATCGTCGTCGAGCGCGAGGTCGGCGGCACCGTCCGACGCGTCGTCTACCGCCAGCTCGTGGGCCAGCTCGCCCGCCGCATCGTCACCCGCGTCGCACCCGGGGACGAGGTACCGACCGGCGCGCGCATGGGCCTGATGAAGTTCGGCTCGCGCATGGACGTCTTCGTCCCGCCGGAGGTCGTGCTCGAGGTCACCAAGGGCAAGCGGGCCGTCGGCGGCGAGACGGTCCTCGGCCGCTTCCCCGCGACGGACGCGTCGTGACCGGCGACCCAGCAGCAGGGTCGCGACCACGACGGCGCGACCGCGTCACCCGCGGCATCCGTCTCGTCTCGTCCACCGGGGCGCGCGTCGTCCCGTGGAGCCGGCTCAACCCGCGGGTGCGCGCCCGCGCCGTGCTGCCCAGCCTGTTCACGCTCGGCAACATGCTCTGCGGCTTCTCCTCCGTGCTGCTGTCCTTCCAGGGGGAGTTCCGCGCGGCGGCCGTGCTCGTCGGAATCTCGATCGTCCTCGACATCTGCGACGGCGCCGTGGCCCGCGCCGTCGGGGCCATCACCCCCTTCGGGCTGCAGTTCGACTCGCTCGCGGACCTCATCTCCTTCGGCATCGCGCCCGCGGTCCTCGTGTACACGTGGGCCCTGCCCGCGCACCCGGTCTGGGCCTGGGCCGGCGCCATGTTCTGGCTGGCCTGCGCGGCCTACCGCCTCGCCCGCTTCAACGTCACCATCGACCCGCTCGCCGACAAGCGATACTTCGTGGGCCTCGCGAGCCCGGGCGCCGCCGGTGTCGTCATCGCCACCGTCATGGCCATCGGCGAACCGCTCTACGACTGGGCACCGCTGCTGCCGGTCGCCGCGGGCGTCGTGCCCGCCGCCCTCATGGCCTCCTCGTTCCGGTTCCGGTCCTTCCGTGACCTGCTCTCGCCGCGGCACCTGCGGATCTCGGTCCCGCTCGGCGTGCTGCTCGTGCTCGGGCTCGTGTTCTTCCCCGGGGCCACCGGAATGGTCGTCGCCTACGGCTACGTCCTCACCTGCCCGCTGGGCTGGGTCACCGCCCCGCTGCGACGCCGGTGGTTCGGGCCCGACGCCGTGGCCCCGCCCCGCACGAGGCTGCCGTCGGTGATCATGCCGCCGGAGCCCACGCCGGAGGAGGAGGACGCGGGCGACGGCTTCGACGCGTACGACCGGCCGTACGGTGACGACGGCTACGGGGACGACGACGAGGAGGACGCCGCCGAGCGGCGCGAGCGCGACGAGGAGGAGTGAACCTCGCATACCGGTCGACGTCGCCGGTTAGGCGGACCTAACTGGCACTTCCACGAGCAATTACGTCACAATGGTGTTGTGTTTTTCCCGGAGCATGCACCGCGCGAGGGCAGGGACGGCGACCACGTGTCGCCGCTCGAGTCCCGGACGCGCTCGCGCGTGCTCCACATGGTCTCCTCCGACGGGCCCGTCACGGCCGCGGAGCTCGGCCGTCACCTCGACCTGACCCCGGCCGCCGTCCGGCGCCACCTCGACGCCCTCGTGGAGCAGGGCGCCGTCGTGCCCCACGAGCCGGCCGGCCAGCGGCGGGGTCGCGGCCGACCGGCCCGCGCGTACGTCGTCTCCGAGGTCGGTCACCGCTCCCTCGAGGCCGACTACGACTCGCTGGCCGTCGAGGTGCTGGGGTTCCTCGAGGAGCGGGCCGGCAGCGGCGCTGTCGGTGCCTTCGCCCGCGAGCGCGTCGGCGCCCTCGAGGCACGCTACGCGGCGCGTCTCGACGCCGTCGGTGACGACCCCGCCGCCCGCGCCGACGTCCTCGTCGAGGCACTGAGCGAGGACGGCTTCGCCGCGACGGCACGCCCGGTCGGCAGCGGAGGTCTGGCCGGCGTCCAGCTGTGCCAGGGCCACTGCCCCGTGCAGCACGTCGCCGAGGAGTTCCCCCAGTTCTGCGAGGCCGAAACCGATGC
Organism: Monashia sp. HAY1-2A; assembly: GCF_056755315.1. Lineage (NCBI taxonomy): Bacteria > Bacillati > Actinomycetota > Actinomycetes > Micrococcales > Intrasporangiaceae > Intrasporangium > Monashia sp. HAY1-2A. The sequence continues at coordinate 17,351 of NZ_JBNDHY010000014.1, read as the reverse complement.
GTTCTCCCGGCTCCTCGGGGTGCACGTGCAGCGGCTGGCGACGCTCGCGGGCGGCCACCACGTGTGCACGACGTTCATCCCGACGGGTGGACTCGCACGGAAGAGCGCCGACGCCCCGGATGTTGCCTCCGGTGCAGCACTGAGTAGCCCCGCACCCGCGAGCCCGGGCACGACCACGTCCGCCAGTACGTCCGCCAGCACGTCCGCCACCACGTCCGCCACCACGTCCGCACGGAACGACCGAACGCACGTCAAGGAAGGTTCCTCATGACCACCCACATCGAAGAGCTGAACCCCGGCCTCAAGGGCATCGGCACCTATGAGTACGGCTGGGCCGACAGCGACGTGGCCGGCTCGTCAGCTCGCCGTGGGCTCAACGAGGACGTCGTGCGCGACATCTCGGCCCGCAAGAACGAGCCCGAGTGGATGACGAAGCTGCGCCTGAAGAGCCTGAGCCTCTTCGGCAAGAAGCCGATGCCCTCGTGGGGCTCCGACCTGACCGGCATCGACTTCCAGAACATCAAGTACTTCGTGAAGTCCACCGAGAAGCAGGCGGCCACGTGGGACGACCTGCCCGAGGACATCAAGAACACCTACGACCGCCTGGGCATCCCGGAGGCCGAGAAGCAGCGCCTCGTCTCCGGCGTCGCCGCGCAGTACGAGTCCGAGGTCGTCTACCACCAGATCCGTGAGGACCTCGAGCAGCAGGGCGTCATCTTCCTCGACACCGACACCGCGCTCAAGGAGCACGAGGACATCTTCCGCGAGCACTTCGCGACGGTGATCCCCGCAGGCGACAACAAGTTCGCCGCGCTCAACACCGCCGTGTGGTCCGGTGGCTCGTTCATCTACGTGCCCAAGGGCGTCCACGTCGAAATCCCGCTCCAGGCGTACTTCCGGATCAACACCGAGAACATGGGCCAGTTCGAGCGCACGCTGATCATCGCCGACGAGGGCTCCTACGTGCACTACGTCGAGGGCTGCACCGCGCCGATCTACAAGTCGGACTCCCTGCACTCGGCCGTCGTCGAGATCATCGTCAAGAAGAACGCCCGCGTGCGCTACACGACGATCCAGAACTGGTCCAACAACGTCTACAACCTCGTCACCAAGCGCGCCACCTGCGAGGAGGGCGCGACGATGGAGTGGATCGACGGCAACATCGGCTCCAAGGTGACGATGAAGTACCCCGCCGTCTTCCTCATGGGCGAGCACGCCAAGGGTGAGACGCTCTCGATCGCCTTCGCTGGCGAGGGGCAGCATCAGGACACCGGCTCCAAGATGGTCCACGCGGCTCCCAACACGAAGAGCTCGATCATCAGCAAGTCCGTGGCTCGCGGTGGCGGTCGCGCCTCCTACCGCGGTCTCGTGCAGGTGCTCGAGGGCGCCTCGCACTCGGCCTCGACCGTGCGCTGCGACGCCCTGCTCGTCGACACGATCAGCCGCTCCGACACCTACCCGTACGTCGACATCCGCGAGGACGACGTGTCCATGGGCCACGAGGCGACGGTCTCGAAGGTCTCCGAGGACCAGCTGTTCTACCTCATGTCCCGCGGCATGGCCGAGGACGAGGCCATGGCGATGATCGTGCGCGGCTTCATCGAGCCGATCGCGCGAGAGCTGCCCATGGAGTACGCCCTCGAGCTCAACCGCCTCATCGAACTCCAGATGGAAGGAGCCGTCGGCTGATGTCCGTTGCCGACACGCTCGTCGACACGGGTAGCTCCGTGGCCGACGCCGCCAACCGTGCCCACACCGACTCCGCCGCGGCCTTCGTGCCGGACCAGTCGCGCGCCGAGCGCACGGCGTCCTTCGACGTCGCCGCCTTCCCGCTGCCCTCGGGCCGCGAGGAGGACTGGCGCTTCACGCCCGTCAAGAAGCTCGCCGGCCTGCTCGCCGAGGGTGCGAGGGGTCGCCTCGACGTGGGCAGCCAGCTGCCCGAAGGGGTCACGACGTCGACGATCACGGCCGGCCAGGCCCAGGGGCTCGGCATCCTCCCGCCCCAGGACCGTGCCGCGGTCGTCGCCGGCACGGCTGCCGACGGCGCGCTGCTGCTCGACATCCCGGCGGAGGCGGAGCTCGACGCGCCGGTGCGCCTCTCGCTCGTCGGCACCGGCGGTGAGCCGGTGCACGGCCACCTCGTCGTGCGCGCCGGGCGCTTCTCCAAGGCGACCGTCGTCGTCGAGCACACGGGCTCGGCGCAGTACTCCCAGCTGCTCTCCGTCGTCACCGGCGACGGGTCCGACCTCACGCTCGTGTCCGTGCAGCGCTGGGACGACGACGCCCAGCACCTGGCCCAGCACGACGCCCTCGTCGGCCGTGACGCCCGCTACAAGCACCTCGCCGTGTCGTTGGGCGGGGCGGTCGTCCGCGTCAACGCCAACGTGCGCTACGCAGGGCCCGGTGGTGACGCGACCCTGCTCGGCGTGTACTTCGCCGATGCCGGCCAGCACCTCGAGCACCGCTCGTACATCGACCACAACACGGCGCACTGCAAGAGCCGGGCCACCTACAAGGGCGCGCTCCAGGGCGAGACCGCGCGCACCGTGTGGGTCGGCGACGTGCTCATCCGGGCCGCGGCCGAGGGCACGGACACCTACGAGCTCAACCGCAACCTCGTCCTGACCGACGGCGCCCGCGCCGACTCGGTGCCGAACCTCGAGATCGAGACCGGCGAGATCGAGGGCGCCGGGCACGCCTCTGCGACAGGTCGTTTCGACGACCTGCAGCTGTTCTACCTGCAGTCGCGCGGCATCACCGAGGACGAGGCCAAGCGCCTCGTCGTGCGCGGCTTCTTCGCCGACATCATCCGTGAGATCCCGCTCGGAGACCTGCGCGACGAGATCACCGCGGCCATCGAGGAGGAGCTCGCGTCGACGGCATACGCCGCTCCCACCCAGCAGACCCCCAGCACTGTCACCCGCAGCACGAACAAGGAGAACTGACCCACATGAGCACGCTCGAGATCAAGGGACTGACGGTCTCGGTCGAGACCGAGGACGGCCCCAAGGAGATTCTGCGCGGGGTCGACCTCACCGTGAAGTCGGGCGAGACCCACGCGATCATGGGGCCGAACGGCTCCGGCAAGTCGACGCTGGCCTACAGCATCGCCGGCCACCCGAAGTACACCATCACCGGCGGCACCGTCTCGCTCGACGGCGAGGACGTCCTCGCCATGACCGTCGACGAGCGCGCCCGTGCAGGCCTGTTCCTCGCGATGCAGTACCCCGTCGAGGTCCCCGGTGTCACGGTGAGCAACTTCCTGCGCACCGCCAAGACCGCCGTCGACGGCGAGGCCCCGAAGCTGCGGACGTGGGTCAAGGAGGTCAAGGAGGCCATGGGCAACCTGCGCATGGACCCCGCGTTCGCCGAGCGCAACGTCAACGAGGGCTTCTCCGGCGGCGAGAAGAAGCGCCACGAGATCCTCCAGATGGAGCTGCTCAAGCCGAAGGTGGCCATCCTCGACGAGACCGACTCCGGCCTCGACGTCGACGCCCTCAAGATCGTCTCCGAGGGCGTCAACCGCGCCAAGGACGCGAGCGACCTCGGCGTCCTGCTCATCACGCACTACACGCGCATCCTGCGCTACATCAAGCCGGACTTCGTCCACGTCTTCGTCGACGGCAAGATCGTCGAGGAGGGTGGCCCCGAGCTGGCGGACCGCCTCGAGGACGAGGGCTACGACCGCTACCTCACCGCGGCTCCCGCGGTGGTGGAGGCCTGAGCCCGATGACTGACGTCCTGCCGTTCACGGATGGGGAGCTCGCCGCGATCCGCGGTGACTTCCCCATCCTCGCGCGCACCGTGCGCGACGGCAGGCCGCTGGTCTACCTCGACTCGGGGGCGACGTCGCACAAGCCGACCGCTGTCCTGGACGCCGAGCGCGCCTTCTACGAGCAGCGCAACGCCGCGGTCCATCGCGGCGCGCACCAGCTCGCCGAGGAGGCGACCGACGACTTCGAGGCAGCCCGCGCGACCATCGCCTCGTTCATCGGCGCGCCGTCCGACGAGGTGGTCTTCACCAAGAACGCCACGGAGGCCCTCAACCTCGTCGCGTACGCGTTCTCCAACGCCGCGCCCACCGACGACCCCAAGGACGAGCGCTTCGTGCTCGGTCCCGGGGATGAGATCCTCGTCACCGAGATGGAGCACCACGCCAACCTGGTGCCCTGGCAGGAGCTCGCCCGTCGCACGGGCGCGACCCTGCGCTGGGTGCGGGTCGGCGAGGACGGCGCCCTGCTCCTCGACGGGCTCGGCGACCTGCTCACCGAGCGCACCAAGGTCTTCGCCTTCACGCACGTCTCCAACGTGCTCGGCACGGTCAACCCCGTGACCGAGCTGGCGGAGCGCGCCCACGCCGTCGGTGCGCTGGTCGTCGTCGACGCGTGCCAGTCGGTGCCGCACCTGCCCGTCGACGTCGCGACGCTCGGCGCCGACTTCATCGCGTTCAGCGGCCACAAGATGTACGGCCCGATGGGCGTCGGCGTCCTCTGGGGTCGCGGTGCGCTGCTCGACGTGATGCCGCCGTTCCTCACGGGCGGCTCGATGATCGAGCTCGTCACGATGGAGCGCTCGACGTACGCCCCTGCACCGCAGAAGTTCGAGGCCGGCGTGCCCAACGCCGCACAGGCAGTGGGCCTCGCCGCGGCCGTGCGCTGGATCGAGTCCATCGGCATCGACCGCGTCCACGCGAACGAGGCCGCTCTCGTCGACCTGCTCCAACGCGGGCTCGCCGCGCGCCCCTGGGTACGCGTCGTCGGCCCGGCACGCGGTGTCGAGCGCGGCGGGGCCGTCGCGTTCGTCGTCGAGGGCGTCCACGCGCACGACGTCGGGCAGGTGCTCGACGACGCCGGCGTCGCCGTGCGCGTCGGCCACCACTGCGCGTGGCCGCTGCACCGCGTCCTCGGCGCCACGGCCACGACGCGCGCGTCGTTCGGCGTGCACAACGGTCCCGACGACGTCCGGGCCCTGCTCGCGGCGCTCGACCGCGTGCCCCGGATCTTCGGCATCGACGTGACCGGCACCGACCTCGACTCCGACCCCGACGCCGACCTCGAGGCCCGCCACGACGCGCGGGCGCTGCGCGGCGAGGCCGACGACGCGAGGGAGGCGAGCTGATGGACCTCTACCAGGAGCTCATCCTCGACCACTCGAAGCGGCCGCACCACGCGGGTCTGCGCGAGCCGTTCGACGCCGAGGTGCACCACATCAACCCGACGTGCGGCGACGAGGTGACCCTGCGGGTCGAGGTCGCGGGCGAGGGCGCCGACGCGGTCGTGCGCGACGTGTCGTACGACGCCCGGGGCTGCTCGATCTCGGTGGCCAGCTCGTCGGTCCTCGCCGAGGAGGTCATCGGCCGACCCGTGGCCGAGGCGCTGTCGACCTTCGCCGCGATGCGCGCGATGCTCACCTCCAAGGGCACCCTGAGCGGTGACGAGGAGGTCATCGGTGACGGCGTCGCCTTCGCCGGCGTCGCGAAGTACCCGGCACGCGTCAAGTGCGCGCTGCTCGGCTGGACCGCCTTCACCGACGCGCTCGCCCGCGCCGGCGTCGACATCGGCGAGGCCTCCACCGCCCCCGCTGACAGCACCCGACCTGCCCGACCCACCCACCGACCGACCCAGGGAGTGTCGTCATGACCGAGACCACCACCCCGACCAACGTCGCCGACGTCGAGGAGGCCCTGCGCGACGTCGTCGACCCCGAGCTCGGCATCAACGTCGTCGACCTCGGGCTCGTCTACGGCATCACCGTCGACGCGCAGGCGCACGCCGTCATCGACATGACGCTGACCTCCGCCGCGTGCCCGCTCACCGACGTCATCGAGGACCAGACCGCGCAGGCGCTCGAGGGCCTCGTCGCCTCCCACCGGATCAACTGGGTGTGGATGCCGCCGTGGGGCCCGGACAAGATCACCGAGGACGGCCGCGAGCAGCTGCGCGCCCTCGGCTTCAACCTCTGAGCCGCACCCTGAACGCGACCTGACCGTGGGCAGCCGGGTCATCGAGGTCGACCCCGACCGGTTCGACCGCTGGATGGCCGGGTTCGCCGAGCGCCACGGCCTCTACGACGCCGCCGAGGAGACCGCTCCCGGCGGCGTCGTCGTGTCCGCGCGGGCGGCCGACGGATCCACCCTCGTGGCCACGCCGTTCTCCCACGACCCGCTCGGCGTCGTGCTCGTTCGGCGCGGTGGGTACGCGGTCGGGCTGGCCGTCGACGGCGCGTGGCGTGGCTCGAAGGTCGGGACGCGGCACGTCCAGTCGCGCACGGCAGCCGGCGGCTGGTCGCAGCAGCGGTTCGCGCGACGGCGCGGCAAGCAGGCCGACGAGCTCGTCGAGGCCGTCGTCGGGCATGCGCGCCGGGTGCTGCTCGGCGGCGACGAGTCGCCCGCCTCCGCTGCACCCGGGCTCCCGCGCGGCCTCGTGGTCGGCGGCGACCGGCGCCTCGTCCGGCAGGTCCTCGACGCGTCGGCCCTGCGGGCGCTGCGCGACCTGCCGCTGCGCGAGCTCTACGACCTGCCCGACCCACGCCGTGACGTGCTGGACAGCGCCCTGCGACGCGGCCGCGCGGTGTGGGTCGAGCTCACCGAGCCCGACGCGCCCTGAGCTGCTCGGTGCGTCAGCTCACCGACTCGACGCCGAAGGTGTTGCACTGGTTGATGTCGCCGGTGCGGTAGCCCTGCGTGAACCACGCCTGCCGGGCCTTCGCCGACCCGTGGGTCCAGGACTCCGGGGTGACGCGGCCCTGCATCTTCTCCTGGATGCGGTCGTCGCCGACGGCGGCGGCGGCCGACAGGGCGGACCTGATGTCGGACTCGGTGATGGGCTTGAGCAGCGTCGTGCCGTTCTGGTCGGTGGTCTCGGTGGCGTGCTTGACCCACGTGCCCGCGAGACAGTCGGCCATGAGCTCCATGCGCACGGAGCCGGAGTTCGGGCCCTGCGGGTCCTGCTGGGCCCGGTTGAGGATGCCGAGGAGGTCCTGGATGTGGTGGCCGTACTCGTGCGCGACGACGTACTCCTTGGCCAGCTGGCCGCCGTCTGCCCCGAACGTGCTCTGCAGCTCGGCGAAGAAGCTCGCGTCGATGTACACCTTGCCGTCGAGGGGGCAGTAGAACGGCCCGACCTGCGAGTTCGCGGTGCCGCAGCCGGAGGGTGTCTGGCCCTGGTAGATGACCGTCTTGGCCGGCTCGTAGTTCACCTGGTACTTCGGCAGCGTCTTCGTCCAGTAGTCCTGGACGCTGTTGACCGTCGCGACGACGAGGCAGACGTCGTCCCGGTTGGCGTCCGCGCCCGTCCTGCACCGGGAGAACTCTCCCTGGTCGACCTGCCCGGCCGCGGCGACCTGGCTGTTGTCGAGCCGCTGGGCCGGCAGGCCCCCGACGCCGGTGTCGCCGGAGTCGCCCCCGCCGAGGAGCCGTCCGCCCCCGAAGATGAGCAGCAGGACGAGCACGATGAGGCCGCCGATGCCGCCCCCGACCTGGATGCCGCCGGGGATCCCCCCGCCTCCGCCGCCGAAGCTGCCGCCACGTCCGCTCTCGACCTGCGAGGTGTCCAGCTGCGCGTTGTCGTTGAAGGTCATCGGGCTGCTCCTGTGGCTCGGGACCGGCGCCCCGGGGCGTCGCGGTCCGCTGGGTCAGCCGGGCCTGGGCCCGTCCGTCTCGATCTGGTGAGGCCGTACCCACCGGCGGGTCCGGGCTCGCGTCCGGACACGCGTCAGGGCACGCGTCAGGACACGACGACGGCGTCGGGGGTCGTCGTCGTCAGGCGCATCCGGACCGTCACCTCGTCGCCCACCTGCGGCGGAGTGACGCCGTCGGGGAGGGTGAGGATGCTGCACTGCATGTGGGGCGGCTCCGCGAAGCGAGGCATCGTGCCCGAGACGGTGAAGGGCGACCGGACGCGGTGCGCAGCCTCGAGCACTCCCTCGGCGACCGCCACGGCGCGCGACCGGGCCGTGGCGGCCGAGGCGGGACTCTCCATGGCGACGCCGTGCGACGTGCCGCCGCTGACCACCACGAGGTGGCCGGCCGCCACCGGACGCTGCCGGTAGCCGGCGCGGGCGCCGCGGCCGACGCGGCGTACGTCGAGGACGTGGGCCCGGACCTCGTAGGAGCCCTTGTCGGCGTACCAGAGGTCGGTGCCGATGCGGGGGCGGAACTCGAGCCCGGGGTGGCGCCGGTGCAGCTCGGCGAGCTCCGCCGCGCTGACGTGCGAGACGTACCACGTCAGCTCGCCGGGGACGGCGGCGACGAACCGGCTGATCTCCTCGACGTGGCCGCTGCCGAGCGGCAGGTGCAGCGTGACGCCGACGGCATCCGCCTCGCCGACGAGGGCCGCGACCTCGGTCATCGGGGTTCCGAACCGGTTCATCGAGGTCAGTCCCTCGATGACGACCCGCGCGCGGGCGTTCGCGGCACGCAGGTCCGCGAGGTCCTCGCGCGCCGTGACCGTGTGTACGGCACGGTCGTGGGCGAGCTCCGGCACACCGTCGTGGACGGCCGCCCGGTACGGCTCCATGACGAGGACGTCGCCGCCGAACCAGCCGAGGGTCTCGGGCAGCTCGGCGTAGGTGCCGATGGCCACCATGGGCACGCCGAGGCGGCCGGCCTCCGCGCACAGCAGCTCGCGCCCGAACCCGTAGCCGTTGCCCTTGACGACGGGCACGAGGCCCGGGCGGTCGGCGACGAACCGGTCGTGGGCCGAGCGCCAGCGCTCACCGTCGACGTGCAGCACCAGGGACACGAACCGTCACCGCCGCTTCATGTAGAGGTCGAAAGCCTTGTACAGCAAGCGGTTCAGCGGCAGATCCCACTCACCGGCAAGACGCACCGCCTCACCACCGGTCCCGACCTTGAACCGGATGAGCCCGATGTGGGGGTTGTCGGCCGCGACGGTGTTGGTGATCCCGCGCAGGTCGTAGACGGTCGCGCCCGCGGCGATGGAGTCGCGGATCATCTGCCACTGGATCGCCGTGGACGCCTGCAGCTCGCGCTTGGCGGCGGTCGAGGCGCCGTAGGAGTACCAGGCATGCTCACCGACGCGGATCCAGATCGTCGCGGCGAGGGCATCGCCCTCGTGCTCGGCGAGGTACACCCGGATGCGCTGGGCGTCCTCGGCCGACATCGTCGCGTACATGTGCTCGAAGTACTCACGTCCCCGTGGGGTGAATCGGTCCCGCTCTGCCGTCTCCACGTAGAGGCGGTGGAACGTCCCGAGGTCGGCCGCGTCGCCGACGCGGACCGTGACGCCGTTCTTGGTGGTCTTCTTGACGTTGCGGCGCCAGAGCTGGTTCATGCCGGCGAGGACGTCGGCCTCGGTGCGCCCCGCGAGAGGCACCTGGAAGACGTACTCGGGCTGCCCGGCCGCGAACCCGTCCTCGGGCGAGAGGTGCCGGAAGCCGAGTCGCTCCAGCTCGGCGACGACCGCGGTGCCGACGGGCTCGACGACGTCGGGGGTCGCCTCGTCGTAGCGGCGCACGTCGTCGTCGGCGATGGCCGCCTTGATGGTGGCGGCGTGCCAGCGGTGCGTGGGCACGGGTGGCCCGAGACGCAGCGCGAAGGCCCCCTTGCCGTGGAGGTGGTCCCGCAGTGCGCGGAGCAGCTCGACGAGACGCGGGGAGGTCCAGTCGATGACCGGACCCTCCGGGACGTAGGCGAGCGACCGCCCGATGCGCGGCAGGGACCGATGGAGCACGAGCGCCGCGCCGACCATCCGGTCGCCCTCGAAGAAGCCCACCGACCCGTGTCGCCAGTCCCGCTTGACCTCTCCCCACGCCGGGGTCTGCAGGAAGCTCGCGGACGGCTGCGTGCGCAGCCAGGCTAAGTGCTCGGCTGCGGTGATGTCACGGGCGGTGATGGGGGCTGTCACGGGGGCTCACGCTACCCGAGCGCATCGATGCGGCCGGTGGTGCTCTCGGCCGAAAGGACTGAGCGCCCGTGCCCCCGGTCGTAAAGTGGTCCGACGGCCTGTCGTCGGACCTCCCGGCCCGGCGGTGAGGCCGGCCGACACAGGAGCGGGTCGTGAGCACGTGCGCGGCCGTCGTCGCGACGAGCCTCGGCCTCATCGCGCGCTGGCACCCCGTTGGTCCGGCCCGAGCCAGGGTGAGCGGTGTCTGGGGGGCGAGCGTCGGTGCCGGGATCGCCCTGGGCCCCGTGCTGTCGGCCTACCTGCAGGCGTTGGCGTCCTGGCGAGACGTCTTCTGGCTCCTCGCGCTCACCGGCCTGGGGCTGGCCGTCTGGGCACGGCTCCGGCTCGAGGAGGTGCGGGCGTCCGCGCCCCGCGGGCTCGACCCGCTCGGGGCCGTGCTCCTCGCGACGGCATCGACGGCCCTCCTCGCGGCCCTCGTCATCGGCCGTCAGGGGTGGACCCGACCCGCCGTCGGGGTGCTCGCCGGTGTGGTCGTCCTCAGTGGTGCCGGGGTGGTCGCCGCCGAGCGCCGTGGCCGGGCGCCGATGGTGGAGCCCGCGGTCTTCCGCAGCCCGCGGTTCCTCGGTGCAACCGCCGGGGCCTTCACCTCCGGCGTCGGCCTCATCGGACTCATGTTCTTCCTGCCTGCCTTCCTGGGGCTGGCCCTCTGCATGCGGGTCACGGACGCCTCCCAGCTGTTCCTGGTGTGGGCGGCGTTCAGCGTCGCCGCGGCCCTGCTCGCCCGGTGACTGCCGGCTCGGTACGACGGCCGGCTCCGGCTGGCCGCTGGTCTCGGCGGCGTCGGCGTCGGTCTGCTCATGCTCGGCGGCCTCGGTACCGACACGACGTGGCCGCGTCTGCTGCCGGGGCTCGTCGTCTCGGGGGCCGGGGGCGGGCTCGTCAACGCGGTCCTGGGCCGCGAGGCGGTCGAGAGCGTCCCCTCGGACCGGGGCGGCATGGGCAGCGGCGCCAACAACACGGCGCGCTACATCGGGTCGGCCGTGGGCGTGACCATCGTCTCCGTGCTCGCCGCGGGCCACGCGACGCGGCCGCCGGGCCCCGGGCTCGTCGACGGCTGGAACGTCGCGGCGCTCGTCAGCGCCGCCTTCTCGTTCGTCGGCGCCGGCATCGTGCTCGTGGTGCGGGACCGCACCGCAGGGGCGGCGGGGGCACCCTCGACGGCCGCCTCGCCGGCGTCCAACCGGCCTGGTTCCGCAACGACGTGAGCCGGCGGCGGGACGACCCGTCGGCGGCACCCTCGCGACGCTCCTAGAATGGTGGGGTTGTCCGGCCGCTGACGAAGTGCGGCACATCGAGGAGGAACGCCGTGATCGTCGCCACCGGGATCGAGCTGCGTGCTGGGGCGCGCCTGCTGCTGGAGGACGCCAGCTTCCGCGTCGACTCCGGCGATCGCATCGGCCTTGTCGGTCGCAACGGGGCCGGCAAGACGACCCTGACCAAGGTCCTCGCCGGGGAGGGGCTGCCCGCCGCGGGCACCGTGACTCGCACCGGCGCGGTCGGCTACCTGCCCCAGGACCCACGCACGGGCGACCTCGAGATCCTCGCCCGGGACCGCATCCTGTCGGCCCGCGGCCTCGACACGATCGTCCGCGACCGCGCCGCGGCCGAGGTGAGGATGGGCAGCGACGACGAGAAGGTCCGCGACAAGGCCATGCGCAAGTACGCGCGCCTCGAGGTCGAGTTCGAGGCCCAGGGCGGCTACGCCTCCGAGTCCGAGGCAGCCTCGATCGCGAGCGCCCTCGGGCTCGACGAGCGCATCCTCTCCCAGCCCCTTCGCACGCTCTCCGGTGGCCAGCGGCGACGCGTCGAGCTGTCGCGGATCCTCTTCTCCGGCAACGAGACCCTGTTGCTCGACGAGCCGACCAACCACCTCGACGCCGACTCGATCGTGTGGCTGCGCGAGTACCTGCGCGCGTACAAGGGCGGGCTCATCGTCATCAGCCACGATGCCGACATGCTCGACGCGGTGGTCAACAAGGTCTACCACCTCGACGCCAACCGCTCGGCCCTCGACGTCTACAACGTCAGCTGGAAGACCTACCTCCAGCAGCGCGAGACCGACGAGCGACGCCGACGCCGCGAGCTGCAGAACGCGCAGAAGAAGGCCGGCGCACTGCTGGCCCAGGCGGACAAGATGCGTGCCAAGGCCACGAAGGCCGTGGCCGCCCAGAACATGGCCAAGCGTGCCGAGCGCCTCCTCGCCGGCGTCGAGGGCGAGCGCGTCCAGGACAAGGTGGCCAAGCTGCGCTTCCCGAAACCGGCTGCCTGCGGCAGGACGCCGTTGCGCGCCTCAGGGCTGTCGCGCTCGTACGGGTCGCTCGAGGTGTTCACCGACGTCGACCTCGCCATCGACCGGGGGAGCAAGGTCGTCGTGCTCGGCCTCAACGGCGCCGGCAAGACGACCCTGCTGCGGATGCTCGCCGGCGTCGACGCCCCGGACACGGGCGAGGTCGAGCCGGGCCACGGCCTGCGCCTCGGCTACTACGCCCAGGAGCACGAGAACCTCGACGTCGAGCGGACCGTCCTGGAGAACATGAAGTCGAGTGCCCCGGACCTCGGCGAGACCGAGGTCCGCAAGGTGCTCGGGTCCTTCCTCTTCTCCGGCGACGACGTCCACAAGCCCGCGGGCGTGCTGTCCGGCGGTGAGAAGACGCGCCTGTCGCTGGCGATGCTGGTGGTCTCGGCCGCCAACGTCCTCCTCCTCGACGAGCCCACGAACAACCTCGACCCCGCCTCGCGCGAGGAGATCCTCGGCGCGCTCAAGACGTACGAAGGCGCCGTCGTCCTCGTCACCCACGACGAGGGCGCGGTCGAGGCCCTCGAGCCCGAGCGCATCCTCCTGCTGCCCGACGGTGTCGAGGACCTCTGGGGGCCGGACTACCGGGACCTCATCGCGCTCGCCTGACTCATAAGTGCCTGTGATGGGTCACATCATGGACCGTTATTGTCTTTCGTCCCCGGCGGCGTGACACTTCTCGACATGCCGACCGACCACACCCTCAGCTGCCCGTTCTGCGCGGGCGAGGACGTGACGCCCTTCCCCGACCCGACCGCCGCCTGGTCGTGCCTGGACTGTGCACGCGTCTTCCGGGTCGAGGTCGTCCAGCCGGCGTCCGTCGCCGGGTGGGGCGTGCTCCGGGCCGTGCTGCCGGCCCGGCTGCCCGCGGCCGCCTGACGAGGTGACCCGCCGGTAGCCTGCGAGGCATGACCGCGACGCAGCACGACCGGCCCCATCCGCACCTGCGTGTCGAGACGGCCGGCCCCGTTCGCACCCTCGTCCTCGACCACCCGGACCGGCGCAACGCCCAGACGCCCTCGCTGTGGGCGGCGCTCGCCGACCAGGCCCGCTCGGTGCCCGAGGAGGTGCGCGTCGTCGTCCTGCGCGGGGAGGGCGCGGCGTTCTCGGCGGGCATCGACACCGCGATGTTCACGCCCGAGGGCGTGCCGGGGGAGGAGAGCGTCCTCGCGCTCGTCTCCGGCGGCCCCGCGTCCGTCCAGGACGGCATCGCGCGCTTCCAGGAGGGCTTCACGGCCTGGGCGCAGTGTCCGGCCGTCGTCGTCGCCCAGGTGCACGGCTACGCGATCGGGGCGGGACTCCAGCTCGCGCTCGCCGCGGACCTGCGCGTCGCGGCGCTCGACTCGTGGTTCGCCATGCGTGAGGTGAGCCTCGGCCTCGTCCCGGACCTCGGCGGCACGGGTCCGCTCGTCCACCTCGTCGGGTACGCCCGGGCTCTGGAGATGTGTGCCACGGGCCGACCGGTGTCGGCGCCCGAGGCCCACGCCATGGGCCTGCTGACCTCGATCGCGCCGGCGGCCGATCTCGACGAGGCCACGGCCTCCCTCGTCGCGGCCCTCCTCGAGGCCCCCGCCGAGGCGGTGCGTGCCCTCAAGCCGTTGCTGCGCGCCGCCGTGACCAACGACGCCGAGACCCAGCTGCGCGCCGAGCGTCAGGCCCAGACCGGGCTCCTCCTCGGCATGGTGGGGCGCATGCGTCCCGACGCTCCCGACGCGTCCTGACACCCCCGAGGCCTCCGGGGGCTTTCCGACGCGGGGGCACGTCGCCGGGTGCTGTGAACGGTGTCGGGAATCGGTGTCGGGAACCCGTGTCGGGAATCGGTGTCGGTGGTCGCGGGTTGGATGGAGAGGAGCAGCCGGTCCGAGAGGGCCGACGCGGAGCAAGGAGGAGTCGCCGTGGGGATGCAGCCGTGGATGGCGATGCGGTCGATGTCGCGCGACTCGTCCGTCGCCGAGCGGAGCCTCGCGCCCGGCACCCGGCGTCGGGTGCTCGGCTACGCGCGCCCCTACAAGGGCGCCATCGCGGCCTTCCTCCTCGTCGTCGTCCTCGACTCGCTCCTCGTCGTCGCCGTCCCGCTCCTGCTCAAGGCGATCGTCGACGACGGCGTCGTACCGAGGGACTCCGGGCTCGTCGTCCGGCTCTCCCTGGTCGTTGCCGCCATCGCGGTGGTGGACGTGCTGCTCACGGTCGTCTCACGCTGGTACTCCGCGCGCATCGGCGAGGGCCTCATCAACGACCTGCGCACCGAGGTCTTCGGCCACGTCCTGCGCCAGCCGATCGCCTTCTTCACGCGCGCCCAGACCGGCTCGCTCGTCTCGCGTCTCAACAGCGACGTCGTCGGCGCCCAGCAGGCCTTCACCTCGGTGCTGTCGAACGTCGTCAGCAACGTCGTGTCGGTCGTGCTCGTCGTCGGCGCGATGTTCGCCCTCTCCTGGCCGCTGACGCTGGGTTCGCTGCTGCTCGTGCCGCTCTTCCTCGTCCCGGCGCGGCTCATGGGGCGCCGTCTCGCGACGCTCGCCCACCGCCAGATGACCGTCAACGCCGACATGGGCACCCGGATGACCGAGCGGTTCAACGTCGCCGGTGCCCTCCTCGTCAAGCTCTTCGGCTCGCCCGCGCGCGAGGAGGCCGAGTACGCCGAGCGCGCCGGACGCGTCCGCGACATCGGCATCGAGATCGCGGTCAACCGCACGGTCTTCATGGCGGGACTCACCTTGGTGGCGGCCCTCGCCACCGCGATGGTCTACGGCTTCGGCGGGGTCATGGCCGTCGGCGGGACGCTCTCGGTCGGCACCCTCCTCGCACTGGCCGCCCTCCTCGCCCGCCTCTACGGCCCCCTGACGTCGCTGTCCAACGTGCGCGTGGACATCATGACCGCCCTCATCTCCTTCGAACGCGTCTTCGAGGTGCTCGACCTCGAGCCCCTCGTCCGGGAGCGACCCGACGCCGTGGCCCTGCCCAGGGGTCCGCTCGGCGTCGCGCTCGACGGCGTGTCGTTCCGCTACCCCTCCGCCGACGAGGTGTCGCTGGCCTCGCTCGAGTCGGTCGCGTCCGGCGACCGCCGGGGCAGCGGTCTCGTCCTGCACGACATCGACCTCGACGTGCCCGCGGGGTCCCTCGTGGCGCTCGTCGGTCCTTCGGGCGCCGGCAAGACGACGCTCACCGCGCTCGTCGCCCGGCTCTACGACCCGAGTGCCGGGAGCGTCCGCATCGGCGGGCTCGACCTGCGCGACGTGACGATGGAGTCGCTGCGCCAGCGCGTCGGGGTCGTGACCCAGGAGGCGCACCTGTTCCACGACACGATCCGCGCCAACCTCCTCTACGCCCGTCCCGATGCCACCGAGGCGCAGGTCGCGACGGCGCTGCGCGCGGCCCAGATCAGCGACCTCGTCGAGGAGCTGCCCGAGGGGCTCGACACGGTGGTGGGTGACCGTGGTCACCGGCTCAGCGGCGGCGAGAAGCAGCGCTTCGCCATCGCACGGCTGCTGCTCAAGGCGCCGGACGTCGTCGTGCTCGACGAGGCGACGGCCCACCTCGACTCCGAGTCGGAGGTGGCCGTCCAGCGCGCGCTCGACGCCGCCCTCGAGGGCCGCACGTCGATCGTCATCGCCCACCGGCTCTCGACGATCCGGCAGGCCGACCTCATCGTGGTGCTCGACCACGGCCGTGTCGTCGAGACGGGCCGACACGCCGAGCTGCTCGCCCGGGGCGGGCTCTACGCCGACCTGCACGCCACCCAGTTCGACGAGAAGGCCGTCGAGCGCGCGGTCTGAGCGGCACCGCCCCGCGATCTGCGCCCGAGGACGGTTACGCGTCCTCCTCGTCCCAGATGCGCACCTTCCTGGGTCTGGCCGGCTTGGCCGGACGTGCTGGCCGTGACGGACGGTCCGAGGCGGCGGGAGCGGCGGCGCGGTCGACGCCGACCGGCACGTGCCCGACCGACCCCTCACCCGGCGCCGGCCGCCATGTGCCGTCGCCCTCGATGTCGCCCTCGATGTCGCCCTCGGTCCCGTCCTCGGTCTCGCTGTCGGCCAGCAGGAGCTCGCGGCGCATCGCCCACCAGACGAAGACCACGCCGCCGGGCATGAACAGCCACCACTGGTAGGCGTAGGCCTGGTGCGGTCCGAGGTCCTCCTCGGGGCGGGGCAGCGGCCGCACCGGGTGGGCGCCCGGCGACGCGGCGGGCTGCTGGGAGCCGAGGACGACGTACCAGTCGAGGGGGCTCAGCGCGGGCACCTGGGCTCGGGCGTCGGTGAGGTCGATGCTCGCCAGCTGGGGGTGCGGCAGGTCGCGGCCCAGGCTCGGCTCGTCGGTGCGCAGCCATCCCGTCACGGCGACCTCGCCCGCGGGGGCGGGGTCGGCCGGGGGCGTCGTCTCGGCGTCCTGCGCGTTGGGCACCCAGCCCCGGTCGACGAGGACGACGTGTCCGTCGGTCGACAAGGGGGTCAGCACCTCGAACCCGACCGTCTGGTCGAGGGTGCGGTTGCGCACGAGCAGGTCGCTGCCCGACGCGTACGTGCCCCTCAGGGTGACGCGCGTCCACTGCCGCTCGGGCGTGAGCGGGCCTGCCGCGAGGGCCTGCTCCAGCGGGACCGGCGAGGCGTCGTAGTGGCGGGCGATGGCGTCGACCTTGACCTGCTTGTCCTCGTGGCGGTGCCACTGCCACAGGCCGAGGTAGAAGCACGCGACGCCGAAGAGGACCGCGAGGAGGGTCCCGACCAGCCAGCGCCGGGTCAACCACAGTCTGAGCACGTCTTGACGGTACCCCGGCCTAGAGTGGAGGCCATGACCAGCCTTCCCGACCCCACGGTGCTGCCCGTCGGCACCGGCCTCGCCGACCGGTTCGGGCGGGTGGCGCGCGACCTGCGGGTGTCGGTCACCGACCGGTGCAACCTGCGCTGCACGTACTGCATGCCGGCGGAGGGTCTGCCGTGGATGCCGCGCGCCGAGATGCTCACCGACGCGGAGATGCTGCGCGTCATCGGCCTGTTCGTCCGCGACGGCGTCACCCAGGTGCGCCTCACCGGTGGCGAGCCCCTCCTGCGTCGCTCCCTCGTGGACCTCGTCGCCGGCATCGCCGCGCTCGAGCCTCGGCCCCGCATCGCCATGACGACCAACGGCGTCGGCCT